>NZ_JBSGZI010000031.1:0-74273 GCF_053610945.1 Streptomyces sp. NPDC054849 | reverse complement strand
GATCGTCGCCGATCCGGCCGGCCCCGGCCCTGGACGCCGCCTCGGCGGCGTCAGCTGCTGTAGACGCCGACCTCGTGGAGCGAGTACCCCCACTGGGTGCCGCGCTGCAGCCCGTGGATGCGGACGTAGCGGGCCGTGGTGCCGGTGAACAGTGCCGTGTCCAGGCCGCCGTCCCCGGTGGTGGTGGACCATGCGGACTGCCAGTTCGTGCCGTCGGCCGACAGCTCGACGCGGTACGCCTTTCCGTGCGCGCGCTCCCAGTCGAGCGTGACGCGCTTGACCAGGCTCGGGGTCCCGAGGTCGACCTGGAACCACTGGTCGTCGCTCCAGTCGCTCGCCCAGCGGGTGCCCGTGTTGCCGTCGACCGCCCGGTACGGCGCGTAGCTCGTGAACGGGTTCCACTCCGACGAGCTGGCCGAGGCGGCCGCGCCCGCGGCCAGATTCACCCCGGCCTTGTGCTTCTCCGACGAACCCAAGGTGGTGAGGTAGGACTCGGCACCCCGGAAGAGATCGTCCACCACGTCCTGGCCGCCGATGATCCGGATGTCCTCGATCCAGTCCGGCACCAGGCCGTAGTGCGAGGCGCCGTCGGTGTTGAGGTCCCACGTGCGCTGCCCGGTGGTCTGCTTGTCGATGACGGAGCCGCCGTCGGTGCTGCGGAAGGGGTAGCGCACCGGGTTCGGGGTGTCGGCGCCGCGGGGACCGGGCCAGCCGCCGACGCCGTTCATGTCGGTGCCGTAGCCGTAGCCGACGTTGTACTTCTCGCGCAGCGCGTCCGTGCGCTTCGCCTCCGCGCTGAACCCTTCGGCGCCGCCCATGTACTGGGCGATGAAGCCGCCGAGCTTGTAGAGCCGCTCGGTCCAGTTGAGGTCCATCCAGCTGTGCGAGGAGATGATGCCCGGATAGGACTCGGACTCCAGGATGTCGAAGGCCTGGCCCGCGGCCTTGACGCTCATGTGGTCGATCTCCAGCATCATCTTGCGTTTCATCATGCCGCGGACGGCGTAGTCGCCGAGCTCGGTGAGACCGCGCGTATTGCACTGTGCGTCCGCCGCGTACGAGGGGACCGACACGCCCGCCGGCAGCTCCTTCTGGGCCGCGGGCGCCGCCGCGAGGCCGATCGGGTTGTCGTGCTGCGGACCGGTGCACTTCTCCGTCTTCCAGAAGGTGCCGGTCGACAGGAACTGGCCCACGTTGATCGCGGTGCCGAGGGCGCCCTGGTCGAAGCGGACCCCGCACAGGGCGTTGTCGAACTTGTGGCAGAGGAACATGCTGCGCACGCCCAGCTTGTGCAGTTCGTCCAGGCCGCGGTCGATGTCCGCCTTGCTGCACTGCGCGATGTCCAGGATCTGCTTGCAGCCGAAGGGCTCGGAGGTCTCCACCCCGAGGACGACGGCCAGCTTGCCCTGCTTGATGACGTCGCGGGCCTGGTCGGAGTCCGTGACGATCCTGAACCAGCCCTTGCCCGGGCCGCCGTACATCTTGTCGATGTACGCCTGCATGTCGTACGTCTTCTGCGCCTCCAGGCGGATGGCGGTCATCTCGTCGCAGCTGCGGTCCTTGAAGAAGTAGACCGAGCAGATCACGCCGTTCGTCACGAGGTCGTTGACGAGGACCCGCTGACCGCCGCGCCAGGCGCGTTCGACCCAGGCGTAGTAGTTCTGCTGGTGGGTCAGCGAGTCGTGGGCGGGCCAGTCCTTGAAGGTCGGCCAGCCATCGGGGTCGTGCTTGCCGTCGCCGCCCTTGGTGATGAAGTCGAAGATCGCGAGCGAGCCGTCGGGGTAGTGCTCGGGGCAGTCCTTGAGCGCGTCGGCCACTCCCAGGTCGGAGAACGGCTTTCCGCAGATCAGGCGGCCGCCGAAGCCCTCGTTGGACATCAGGTGGTCGTGCGCGTCGACGAAGCCGCGGACCCGTCCCTGCGCGTCGGTGCCCTTGAAGGGTTCGCCCGTGACGTTGATCGCGGAGTCGGGCGCGGGCCGCGCGACCGGGTTCCACCAGCCGGGGTCGGCGGAGGAGCTGGGGACGGGGCCGAGCACCATCGCCACGACGGCGAGGAGCAATGACAGGACGGCGAGGGGCCTGCGCCTGCGGTGCGTGTGTCGGGAAATGGTCATCACTCACGTCTTCGGTCGGGGGGCACGACAAGCCGCACGGCACGGCCGGGCCGGGCACGGCGCTACTTGACATGGACCGCACAAACAGTGGGACGAGAATCGCGACTGGCACCCACGGAGTCAAGAGTCCGGGACGGATGACCTGATGACTCGTCAGTCGGGCTTCTCCCCGGAAGGGCTGCGCGTTCAGCTTTCAGGCGGTCGGCGGATACGGCCCCGATTCCGATCCGCGTTTCGCGGTGTCGAGGCGGCGTGAGCTGCCCGGGCGGCCTACCGTCGGGGGATGACTGGAACCGTCGTGGTGTACGAGGTCGACGAACCGGTGACGGCGCACGACCCGGACGGCCCGGCAGGTGGCGGCGGCGCGCCCGTCCTGCGCGTGCACGCCGCCCCCGGCGCCCCCGGCATGACCGCCGTCCCCGGTCCGCGAACGTTCTGCGGCCGGGACACGTTCGCGATGCAGGCGGCCTCGTGGCCGCCCGCGGGGCAGCCCGGCTCCACGTGGTACGACCCGCAGTACGCGAGCCGGGTCTGCCCCGCCTGCGACGACGCGGTGGGCAACGGCTGAGCGGGCGGCACGCGCCCTCCTCGCACGCCGCCCCTCCTCGCCCGTCGGTCCCACCGCACGTCAGCGCGCGTTGTGCTCCGGCAGGTCCATCTCGGCCGGGGCGAACCCGAATCCGCGCTTGGTGGCCTTCGCCGGCTGCTTGCCGCAGAACGCGGCTTCGAGGGTCCCGCCGAGAGCCGTGTTCGCCGAGCCCCTGTTCGAGGTGTTCGCCATGGCGGCGAGACTGCGCCGGCCGTCGCGCGTGGAGAAGGCGTACGTGTAGAAGCCCTGCACGGTACCGGTGTGTCCGTAGACCGACGTGCCGCAGGAGAGGTCGTACCGGCGCAGGCCGAGCCCGTAGAACCGGGTGTTCGTGGTGTCGGTCGGGGTCACCGTGACCATGGCGTCCAGCATGGCGGGCGACAGCAGCCGGCCGCCGAGCAGCGCGGACGTGAAGGTGTTCAGATCGGCCGGGCTGGAGATCACCGCTCCTGCGGACTGGGCCCAGGACACCGTCTGCTCGGTGGAGTCGACCAGCGGCGCACCGGCCTCGTCCGGGTGGAGGTAGCCGCGCGCGTGCAGTCCCTTGATCTGTGTGGTGGGGTGCACGTAGGAGGTGTGGCGCAGCCCGAGCGGCTTGAAGATGCGCTGCTCGTACTCCGTGGCCACCCGGTTGCCGGTGGCCTTCTCGATGAGCATGCCGACGACCACGAAATTGGTGTTCGAGTACTTGTACGCCGCGCCGGGCACGGTCGTCCGCGGCTCGCGCAGGGAGAGGTCCAGCAGCTCCTGGTAGCTGAACACCTTGTTGCGCACGGCCTCGAAGCCGGGCACGGTCTTCGCGAACATGGCATCGGTGTAGTCCGCCAGCCCGCTCCGGTGACTCAGCAGGTGACGCACGGTGATCCGGTCGTCGGGCAGCAGGCCGGGCAGGTAGTGATTGACGGCGGTGTCCAGCTGGATCCGCCCTTCGGCCACCAGCTGCAGCAGGACGACGGCGGAGAACGTCTTGCTGACGCTGCCGATCCGGAAGCGGGCCTGCGTGTCCATGGCCGAGCCCGTGGTCTTGTCGCGTACGCCCTCGGTCCTGGTCCGGACGCCGAGGGGGCCGCTGAAGCGGGCCATGGCGCCCGGCGCTCCGGCGGCGGTCGTGTTCCGCAGCGCCTGGCTGAGCGCCTCGAGATCGGGGGAGAGGGAGGGAGCGGCGTGGGCGGAGGTCGCCGGAGCCACAGCGGCCATCGCCGCCAGCAGGGCTGCGCTGAGGGCGAGACGTCGGTTCATGGGCAGGGGCACTGTGTTCCTCTGGTCGGGTCGTCAGGGCGGATCGGGGCACCGCGGACCGGTCGGTCCGGCCGGCCGCGGGTCCCTGAAAGATCATCCGACAGGACCGGCGGCGGCGGGAACGACAACGCGCCGTTCTGCGAGGGCAGTTCCGGCAGTTCCGGCAGTTCCGGAGGCCGGACCACCGCCTCGCGCGTCTCGGGTGTCCTGCACGCGCCGCGCGCCCCTGTCGCGGCGCGGCGCAGCCCGGGTCCACTGGGTGACGGCGTTGCGACCGGCGTACCCCCGCACGGAGTGGTCCTGGTTCTCGGACCGGACTCCTGCGGGAGCCGGGCGGTGCCGCTCTGCGCCCATGGCCTGAAATAAACTGTCCCGGTGACTGAGACCCCCCTGCCTCCCTGCCCCGAATGCTCCGGCGCGTACGCCTACGAGATGGGCGCCCTGCTGATCTGTCCCGAGTGCGGGCACGAGTGGCCGCTCGCCGCCGCCGAGTCCGGCGCCGCCTCCGAGCAGCGGGTGGTCAAGGACGCGGTCGGCAACGTCCTGGCCGACGGCGACACCGTGACGGTCGTCAAGGGACTGAAGGTCAAAGGCAGCCCGACGGGCATCAAGGCGGGCACCAAGGTGCGCAACATCCGTCTCGTCGACGGTGTCGACGGCCACGACATCGACTGCAGGATCGAGGGCTTCGGCCAGATGCAGCTCAAGTCCAGCGTGGTCAGGAAGGTCTGACCAGCCACTCCTCCCGCAGGCTGCTCGTGGCGTCAAGGCCGCACGTGCAGCGGGCTGTTACGGCTCCCCCTCGAGCCGCGAGGGATGCCGGCTCGGGGTTTCCCCCTTCGCGGCGGGACCGGCGGTCAGGGTCGACAGCATGCGCAGGCCGGCATCGGAGGCGGAGGACTCGGGGGCGCTGTACAGCAGCATCCGGTGGTTGGCGCCGTCGGTGAGGTGCAGACTCTCGAAGTCGAGGGTCAGCGGTCCCACGACCGGGTGGTGCAGGGTCTTGGTGCCGACCGTGCAGTCCCGTACGGGGTGCTTGGACCAGAGCGAAGCGAAGTCGGGGCTCTGCAGCATGAGCGACCCGATGAGCTCGGCGAGCGCCCGGTCCTCGGGATTGCGTCCGGCCACCAGGCGCAGGGCCGCCAGCGCCACACGTGCCTCGCTCTTCCAGTCCGTGTAGAGCTCCCGGGTGTGCGGGTCGAGGAACAGCATCCGTGTGAGATTGGGGCGTACGGCCGGGTCCTCGGGGCTCGCGAAGTCGAGGTGCCCGGCGAGCAGGGCGTGACCCAGGGGGTTCCAGGCCGGCACGTTGTTGCGGCCGTCCAGGACGACGGCGGGCACCTGCGGCATCGCACCGATCAGCCGGCGCGTCGTGTCCCGGGCGCACTCGGGACGAGGCGACGTGGCCCGCTTGACGCGCGGCGGCCGGGCGAGGTTGAGCAGATGCGCGTGCTCGTCCGGGGTGAGGCGTAAGGCGCGGGCCAGGGCGTCGAGGACGCTGTCCGAGGCGTTCGCACTCTGCCCCTGCTCCAGATGCGTGCAGTACGTGATGCTCACGCCGGCCAACAGGGCGAGCTCCTCCCGCCGCAGTCCGGGCACGCGCCGCCGGGTGCCGTGGGAGGGGAGCCCGACGTCCTCGGGCTGCAGCTGGGCCCGACGGGTGCGAAGGAATTCGCCCAGGGCGGTTATGGCCGCGTGTTCCAGGGGCTGGCGACGGCCGCGGTGACGCCGGCGGGCTTGTCCCTGCTCACCACCTCGTTCCCGGAGGGGCCGCTGCGGCAGAAGGCGCTGGGATTGAACGGAGCGTTGATGTCGGCGGGGTTCACGACGGGCGCGATCCTGGGTGGTGTTCTGACGGACGTGCTGTCGTGGCGGTGGGCGTTCTTCGTCAATGTGCCGGTGGCGCTTGGGGTGTTGCTGATCGCTCCTGCTGTGATCAAGGAGTCGCGTCCGTCGGTGCGTCCGAAGCTGGACCTGCCGGGGGCCACTGCGGTGACGGTGGGTCTGCTGGCTTTGATCTACGGTCTGACGCAGGCGGGCGAGCACGGTTGGGGTTCGGGCGCGGCGCTAAGCTGGCTGGCTGCGGGTGTGACGCTGCTGGTCGTGTTCTATGCGATCGAGTCGAAGAGTGCTGCTCCGCTGGTGTCGGTGTCGGTGTTGAAGAAGAAGACGGTGGCCTGGGGCAATATCGCGGGACTGATCGCGTTCCTGACGGAGACCAGCCTGGTCTTCCTGATGACGCTCTACCTTCAGGAAGTGCTGCACTTCTCGCCGCTGACGGCGGGTCTGTCGTTCGGTGTGCTGGGCATCGGCACGGTGATCGGTGGTTCCATCGCACCGCGGGTCATCGCGGCGACCAGTACCCGCACGACGCTGATCGCAGGTGGTCTTCTCCAGGCGGTGGCGACGCTGAGCCTGATCGTGCTGGGTGAGACCTCGTCGAGCATGTGGCTGCTGCTGGTGGCGACGTTCGCGGGCGGGGTGGGGAACATGCTGGTGATCGTCGGGTTCATGGTCACCGCCACCACCGGACTGCCGGATCACGAGCAGGGCATGGCGAGCGGCCTGGCCACGATGACGCAGCAGATCGGCATCACGATGGGTACGCCGATCATGTCCGCGATCGCCGCGGCGAACACGGACATCCACGCGGGCATCACGACCGCAGTCATCGTGAACACCGCGATCGTGGTCTTCGGGACCCTCACCACCGCCCTCTTCCTCCGCGACAAGCGGCCCGGCAGCCAAGGCGACTCCGCCTTGTGACAGCCAACACCCTGACCTGCGACCCGACCCGGCCGACAGCGCTCCTACGAGCTGCCGGCCGAGCCCTTCGGCTCAGAAGGAGACGGTCCAGCCCTCGCGCCGTGCCTGTTCCTCCGTGTACGAGACGCCGTGGACCTTGAGCCCGGTGCGGTCGAGCAGCGTGATGGCCCCGCCGCGGTTGGCGAGTTCGAAGCCGTTCCCGCCGGAGACGGTCAGGGTCGTTCCGGCTGGGATGGCCTCCGCGGGCAGCGGAAGCATGTGGTCCTGCGCGTCGGCCAGCATCCAGCCGTCGAGTTCGACCGGGGCGGGTGAAGCGTTGAGGAGCGTGATCGTCTCGCGCTCCGGCGCCGGGCCCGCAGGGTTGACCAGCGCGGCCACGATGCGCACCGAGGCGTCGCGCTCGACGGGCCGCGGCTCCGCCGTCTCGATCGGGTGGCCGGTCCGTTCGTCGGTGTGCCAGGCCTGGGACTGGAAGGCAAGGAAGATGCCGACCCAGCGTGATTCCGAGGGGAAGTGCATGAGCAGACCGCCGTCCTGCCACACCCCGTTGCTGGAGCTGAAGCGTCCGACGCTGCCCTGGTTCATGTGGATGTCGTGCACACCGTTGCCGGGCAGGAAGCCGAACACCTTGTCAGGCTTGTTCCGCTCCGGCCCGAATCGCTCGCCGAAGATGTAGGCGGCGACCGTGGGGTCGGTGGTGGCCCGTACCACGTAGTGATCCAGCCGGTCGGACAGGTCGTTGTCCTGGCCGGGCACGTCGGGCGGCAGCGGGCGCATGGCTTCCGGAGCGAACAGATTGCCCCGGATGAAGTCGAGACTCGCCCCTCCCGGCCGCCGGGGCAGCGGGGTCCATCCGCTGCCCGCCTCCGGCAGCTGCCCGGTCACCGGGTGGCGGAAATCCTCATCGGACAGGAACAGCAGCTCGGACGGAAACTGCTGGGACAGGACGTTGACCGCCCCGCGGTACTCGGTACCGGCGTTGTCCGTGAGGTGCAGCTGGTAGTGCGGGGTGTCGTCGGGAGCGCCCTCGCGGCGCCGGCCGACGATCCGGCAGGCCAGTACTCCGTAGTTCTGCAGTGGCATGGTCATCCCTCCGTTCGGGACCGCGAGGGAGGTCAGAGGTCGAGGACCACCCAGGCGGGGTCGTGGTCCGATCCGTCGCCGGCGTGCTTGGTGCGCCGGTCGATGTGCGAGCTCTTCCGCCGTGAATCGAGGCGGGGGCTGAGCCAGATCTGGTCGAAGAGCTCGTACCGGGCGGGCCGGCCGGCCTCCTTGAACCGGTGGGTCCACGAGCCCGACGCCGGCGGGGGCGGATCGTCGGGCTTCGGCTCCCTCGTCTCTTCGGGGTCGGCCAGCGCCTCCTTCAGCGTCAGTTGCGGAGACGGTGAAGCCAGCGGCGCGAGAGCCGGCGACTCCGGCGTGTCGTTCATGTCGCCCAGGACGACGAACCGCCCGTCGGGACGGGTGCGTGCGGCGACGATCCTGGCGAGGGTCTGCGCCTGCAGGGTGCGACGGCGGTCGGCCAGCATCTTGCCCACCAGGGGGTCCATCGTGTGCTCCACGAACTGGCTCTTGAGGTGATTGTTGAAGACCGTCAGCAGCGTCCGGTCGGGGTCGCGCGGATCCAGGATGTCCACTTCCAGCAGGTCCCGGCTGAACACCCGTTCGCCGGGTGCCTCGGGATGGACCGCGTGCTGCCAGGAGGTGACCGCCCCGACGGGGAACTTGGACAGCACGGCGAGGTCGATCAACCGGGGGTCGTTGCCTTCGATCAGCGACAGGTGCCTGTAGGCCTCGCCGAGATGCCGAGCGACGAAGAACCGCAGGGTGTCGATGTCCTCGACCTCCTGGACGGCCAGGACGTCGAGGTCCATCCCGACGATGCGCCGGGCGAGCGTCACCTGTTCCTCGTGGCTGATCCCCTTCACCAGCTTCCCCCTGTACGTGCGGATGCGCACTTTCTCGGGGTCTTTGAACACGTAGCCGGACGTCAGCATGCCGTCGGGCCCGGTCGGCCGGATCGCCTCCACCTCGGCCCGGAAGTTGAACCGCGAGAACAGATTGTTCAGATTGAACGTGCCCACCGTGACATCCATGCCGACCTCCACGATCAGCGGATCCGCCCCGATACACATCGAGCGTAGCTCTCCGGGACCCGGCCCGCCGCCCAGGGCTGGAAAGGCAACCACCGCCTGTGCCAAGGGAGTTAGGCTCGGAAGGTCAGGGCTTCCACGCCGGGCGCCCTCGCCGCCGCGCCGGTCGGGTCAGGGCTTGCACGCGACATGCGTGCACACAGTGCGTTACTTCGGATACGCTCAGTGACGGTCCTTTCGTGCCCTACGTCACCTGCGGGGCCCTAGCCGTCCCGCCGGGAGGTGTCAGCATGCCCTCGTCCTTCTCTGCCCCCGGACTGGCCGACGATCTGCCGGACGACGTCCTCGACCACTGGAACCGCGTGATCGACGCGGAGTTCGCACGTCTCGCGTCCCTGCGGAGCGACTACTTCACGCTCGAACCCGCCGATCCCGCCGCCGAACGCGTCCCCGTGACCTGGTTCGGGGCCCCGGCCGAGCCGGAGTTCTGCTTCGACCGGGCGACGGCCGCCCGGCTGTCGGACTGGGGCGTCCGGGGGCGCCGGGCCCTGCACAACGAGTACTGCGAGTACGCGGTCGTCACCGCTCCGGACAGCCAGGGCCGCCTGCGCCCCAAGCGGGTGCAGGTGACCACCGAACTGCCCGAGTACTACCAGGTGCTCGCCGAGCAGGCGCCGGACCTCCTGCGCGAGATCGTGACGGACACTCTGGGTACCGAGCCCCGCTGGCAGGAGCTGTACGGACCCTCGGTCGCGGACCCCAAACCGCTCAGCCCCAAGCAGCGCCGGGTCGCCTTCGCCCGTCAGCTGGCCGGCAACGGAACGCATGACGACCTCGTCGAAGCCGGTGTCCCGCAGACGCCCGTCGGCTCCCTCAACGCGGTCAACGCCCTGTTCATGGCCCATCCCATCAACGGGCTCGACGACCTGATCTACATCGTGCTGTTCGGCGCCAAGCCCTACGCACGCCGGACCGATGAGGGCGTTCTCGCCAAGGCGCGGCGCGACCAGATCTTCCGGCAGCAACCCGGCCTCGAAGCCCTGGCCTGCCGGCACGCCGACCCCGCGGCCGCCCTCGCCGCGGCGGGCGCCGCCTTCGAGGGGCGCACCGTGTCCTTCGCCGACCCGCTGGGGATGTACATCCAGCAGTTCACGTCCGAGGTCTTCCTCTTCGAGGGCGGCCCCGTCCCGGACCCGTGGATCCGGCTGGGGCGCGGGCGACAGGGGCTGCACCAGCGGCTGGAATTCGGCCCGGCCGACGACGATCCGCACTTCCTCGACGAGATCACCGTGGTGGAGGGCGCACTGGAGGAGCCGCTGACCGGTGGCTACCAGGTCGTGCGCCAGGTGCAGGTGGGCCCGGTGGTCGCCCTCGGCGGGCCGACGACCGTGCCGCCGGCGGACTTCGTCGAACTGCCCGAATCGCCCGGGCCGATCCGCTGCCGGGAGGCGTCCGTCTGCACCGACACGGTGGGGCCGCTCAAGAACGCCTTCGACGCGGAGCACGGGCAGCCGGTGCCGGTGCCGCTGAGCGGGCTGCGTGGTGGGGGCCGGTGACCACCCTCCAGAAGGGCATCTACCACGGACCCGCCCGCCGCCCGCCCGGACACTTCGCGCTGGTGTTCCTGCGCGCCGACCCCGAGGCCGACGCCGGAGCCGTCGACACCGCGCTGCGCGGGATCACCGAGCTGCTGCGCGGCCTCGCCGAAGGCGCGGTGGTCGAGCTGCCCGGCCACCCGGTGCCGACGGGGGAGCTGGAGTTCCTCCTCGGCTTCGGTCCCAAGGCCTTCGCGATCCCCGACGTCAAGCATCCGTGCCCCGACGCCCTCGGCCCACGCTTCCTGTTCCGCTCCCCGCGCCCCACCGGGGGCGGGCCGCTGCTGGTCGGCGGGGGCCTGCCGTACGCGGCGGACATCGTCCGCAACGACGCCACGGAGGAGTTCTGCGTCCAGCTCACCGCGCAGACCCAGCTCGCGGTGTCGCGCGCCGTGGTGGAGCTGTGGAAACTGCTGAGCGGCGGACGGGACCGCGAGACGGGGGCCGGGACGCTGGAGATCGCGGGGATCCAGACCGGCTTCCAGCGTGACGACCGGCGCAGCTGGATCGGGTTCCACGACGGGGTGTCCAACCTGGCCAGCCATGAGCGGGAAGGCGTCATCAGCATCGGGGAGTCCGAGGCGGGCCACGACACCTGGACCGTCGGCGGCACGTACCTGGTCTTCCTGCGCCTCGCCGTCGACCTCACCCAGTGGCAGCATCTGCCCCGGGCGGAACAGGAACTGCTGGTCGGCCGGGACAAGCTCTCCGGAGCCCCGCTGACCGGGAGGGACGCGCAGGGGCGGCCCGTACCGGCCCGGGGGTGCCCGGTCGCCGGAACCACCGAGGTGACCCAGGAGGGCAACGAGGACTTCCTCCAGCCGGGTCCCGTCTCCGACCCGGTGCTGCTGGCCGCTCATGTGCGCCGGGCCAATCTGGGCACCAACGATCCTGATCTGGGCGGCTCGCTGCGGGTGTTCCGGCAGGGGTACGAGTTCTTCGAACCGGTCGCGTCCGCACCCGGGTTCCGGGTCGGGCTGAACTTCGTCAGCTTCCAGGACAGCCCCGACCGGGTCCTGCGCGTCCTCACCCAGCGAGGCTGGCTGGGCAGCGTCAACTTCGGCGGGCAGCCGGGCCCGGACGGTCCGGCCGGCCGGCTGCTGACCGTACGCGCGGGCGGTACATATCTCGTGCCGCCCGTACGGGAGGACGCGCCGTACCCGGGTGCCGAGGTCTTCGGGTAGGGCGTGTCTCTCGGATCTTGTCTCTCGGATCTTGCCGGGCAGCGCGGGCCCGGCAAGGTCCTCCGGGATCGCTCGCGCCGTCCAGACCAGTGGCCAGGGTTATGACGAGCCCGTCTCCGAGGCTGGCATGTACGTGTGAAGATCGCCATCGGGGCTGTGAACCGCCCCCGCCCGACCGCTTGGGCGCGCGATCCGGCCACCCATGCCATAGCGTCGTATCAGCGGCAGCGATGTGATCCGAGGGCTGCGATGCCCGGTGTGCGAACCGGGGTCCCCGGCGTCGCGCTGCTGCTCCCCCGGGACGCGGACGAGCCCGTCCGGGCCCGCCCGTCGGCACGCAACCTCCCCCGAGCGGCGTGCCCCTCCGAGCCACGCCTTCGACCCCGACCCGACCGTGACCCCGGCCCACCCGCCCCAACCGACGCCGGAAGGGCTTCCACGATGCGTAGAGCTCCCCACGGCTCCGCGGACCGCAAGACGCCGCAGGACGCCGGTGACACCGGCACCACCTCCTCGTTCGTGCAGCTGCACGACAAGCTGGCGCTGGCCGCCGACCGCAGGATCGGCTGGCAGAACCTGCCGACCCCGCTCGGCCTGCTGGCCCTCATCGGTCTGCGCAACCGACTGCGCCGCGAGAACCTGTTCGACACCACCGCCTACCCGGCGCGGAACCTGCCGCCCGTCGGACCGCCGGACCCGCGGCACCTCACCGAGCGCACGGCCGACGGTACGTACAACGACCTCGCGAACCCGCGCATGGGCATGGCCGGTTCGCGCTTCGGCCGCAACGTCTCCCCGGACGGGAACTTCCCCGAACCAGAGCCCGGGATCCTGTCCCCGAACCCGCGCGAGGTGAGCCGGGCCCTCCTCACCAGGACGCAGTTCATCCCAGCCGAATCGGTCAACGCCCTGGTGGCCGCGTGGCTGCAGTTCATGATCCGGGACTGGGTCAGCCACGGCACGGGCAGCGCGGACCGCTCCTGGCGGATCGAGCTGCTCGACGACGACCCCTGGCCGGAGCGGCCGATGCTCGTACCGCGGACCGTGCCCGACCCGACCCGACCTGAGGGCGCGGACGGTCTTCCGCCGACCTACATCAACGAGAAGTCGCACTGGTGGGACGCCTCCCAGCTCTACGGCGACGACCTCGCGGCCCAGCGGGAGCTGCGCGCGGGCGAGGGCGGCAGACTCAAGGTCCCCCACAACGGAGCGCTGTTCTCGGACGACCCCGCACGGGATCCGGCGAACGTCCCCGGGTTCTGGGTGGGTCTCGCCCTGCTGCACACCCTGTTCATCCTGGAGCACAACGCCATCTGCGACCGGCTGCGTGCCGAATACCCGGGATGGTCGGACGAAGAGCTCTTCCAGCGGGCGCGGCTGGTCAACGCGGCGCTCATCGCCAAGATCCACACCATCGAGTGGACCCCCGCCGTCATCAGCCACCCGACGACCGCCACCGGCATGCGCGCCAACTGGTACGGGCTGCTGGGCCGGCGGGTGCACCGGCTGCTCGGCCGGCTCAGCGAGAGCGAGGTGCTCAGCGGCATCGCGGGCGGCCGTACCGACCACTTCGGCGTCCCGTACGCCCTCACCGAGGAGTTCGTGGCCGTCTACCGGATGCATCCGCTGGTCCCCGACGACTGGAGCTTCCGCTCGGTCGCGGACGACTCCCTCCTGCAGGAGGCCGGCTTCGAGGAGCTGGCGGGCCGGCACGCCTACGAGATCCTCGGCAAGCACAGCCTGACGGACCTGTTCTACTCCTTCGGCACCGCGCACCCGGGCCTGGTCACCCTGCACAACTACCCCAAATTCCTGCAGGAGTTCCGGCGGCCGGACGGCAATCTGATGGACCTCGGGGCGGTCGACGTCCTGCGGATCCGGGAGCTCGGAGTACCCCGTTACAACGAGTTCCGTCGCAGGCTCCACCTCGCCCCGGCGAAGGACTTCGACTCGCTCACCGACGATCCGGCCTGGGCCGAGGAACTGCGCCGCGTGTACGAGGACGACATCGAACGCGTCGACCTCATGGTGGGTCTGTTCGCCGAGCCCCGGCCGAAGGGCTTCGCCTTCAGCGACACGGCCTTCCGTATCTTCATCCTCATGGCATCCCGCCGCCTCAACAGCGACCGGTTCCTGACCAGGGACTACACACCCCAGGTCTACACGCAGGCCGGTCTCGACTGGATCGAGAACAACAGCATGGCCAGCGTGCTGCTGCGGCACTTCCCGGATCTCCGTCCGGCGATGAAGTCGGTGGACAACGCGTTCGCCCCGTGGAGGACGACCGGTCCGACGGGTCGGACCGGCCCCGCGCCGGCGTCATGACCGCCGTGATCGGCACCCCGTACTTCCTGGACCTGCCCATCCGCAGCCGCCGGTGGCGCGTCACCGTCGGACGGAGGCGCCGGTTGCCCCGGCGCCGCCGTCCGGTGAGGCGGTCCGAGTACGGCGTCCTCACCCACGTGCAGCCCCCGCAGTACGCCGCAGCAGCGTGAACCGGAGGAGATCAGCAGCCGGTTCGACCGGCCCGCTTCAGTCGTCGGTGTTCCCTCCCGCGGGGACCACGAGGCCGATGCTCTCGGCCGCCACGGCGATCGCGTAGTCGAAGAACGCGGCCTCGTCCCTGACGCTGTCGTGGGTACGGCTGAAGACCTGGAACACCAGGAGGCCGATCAGACTGCTCCACAGGACCATGCCGCGTTCGAGGATGTCCGAGAACGGAGCCTCGGGCGCGCCACCGTAGAGCTCCACGGCCGCCGGCAGTAGCAGCGGCGGGCCGGGCACCGGCCGCTGCGGCGGGGTGAGTTCACCGCCCTCGAGCGCCGCCCGCACGATGGCGCCGAGGACCCCGGGAGTGCGCGAGGCGGGCTGGACCGTGTCCAGCGGGGCGTGGTAGCCGGGCACCGGCGAGCCATAGATCAGCGTGAACTCGGCGGTGTTGTCGAAAGACCACTGCCGCAGCGCACGCGTGACCGCGAGGAGCCGCACACCCGCCGGCGCACCCGCGGCTGCGGCGGCCGCGTCGGCCTGCTCCATCGCGGATCCGGACGCGTTGTAGGCGTCGACGACCAGTGCCGTCAGCAGGTCGTCCCGGTGCGGGAAGGCGGCCACCACGTCGTTGACGGTCAGCCCGCTGTCGCGTGCCACGGCATCCAGGGACAGCCCGCCGGCGCCCACCTTCACCAGCTGTTGACGCGCGGCCTCCTTGATCACCGTGGGCAGGGACACGTGGTCGGCGGTCGAACCGGTTGCTGAAACGTCCATGCCGTGAACCGTACCCGCCGCCGACGGAGTGCCGTGGGTACAGTCGGCCCAACGCCCGTACCACGCACCGTGATCCGGCCACGGGCTCCACCCGTCGTACGGGCCGGGGGCCGGAGTCCGGCGGCGGGGGCGCCGGCGTCAAAGGGCCTTTCCGGCCGACCTGGGGGACCGGCCCCGGCCACACCGTGAGCAGGCCGACAGGCGCCTATTTGGCGTGCCGGCGCTAGGGCAAAATGCCTGATGACACTGGCAGTTGCGGGCCGCCGCGTGGGCCCACCCCGTTCCGCCGGGGCCGACTCCGGGATCCCGTGGTGCCGACGGCAGAGGAGGGGTGGTCTTCTTGGGATTGCAATCCTTACAGATACGCCGCATGCGAGTGCTGCGAGGGGCGACCGGGGTGGGGTCGGGGCTGCAGCGCGCCCAGTCCTTCGTGATCGTGGCCACCCTGCTCTACCGGGGGAGCCATCTGACGGTCGGCGTCCTCGCCGTCGCCCATCGCCTCGCGGAGCCCCTGCAGTTCGTCGGACTCGCCGCTGCCCTGGGACTGAGCGTGCTCGCGTACGGCACGGCCCTGCGGCGCGGCCGGTTCGACCCGCGGCACATCTGGGCGGACGTCCTCGTGACCGGGTGCGTGCTGCCCCTGGCCCTCTGCCTCTGGGGTGGGGTGCGCGAACCCCCCACCATCGCATGGGCCATGCTGCTCGGCGGATCCGCGAGCGCCGCCGCGGCCATCGCCCTCGCACGGCGCCACGCCGTCGCCGTGGTCGCCCTCCTGGTGGCGACCCACTCCCTCGGCTACCAGATGGTGGGCGCGAGCTCCTCCGTGGTCCTCGGCCACCTCAACTCGCTGGTGTCGTCGGCCGTGATGACCTGGGCCTTCAGGTGGTATCTGCTCCGGCAGGGACGCCTCCTCGACGACGCCAACGCCCGGGCGCTGGCCGCGGAGGCGCACAAGGCGCGCTACGCCGAGCGGCTGGATCACCACCGGGCGCTGCACGACACCGTCCTCGCCACGCTGACCACCCTTGCGGCGGGGACGGTCGACGCCAACGCCCCCGAGGTGAGGGAACGCTGCGCCCGCGAGGCCGCGTACCTGCGCCGCCTGATCCAGCAGACCGCCGACGAGGTCCACCACCGGGAGATCGGCACGGCCCTGGAGGAGGCGGTCCGATCCGTCGAGAGCCTCCAGCTGCGGGTCACCGCCCAGTACCACGCCCTGCCGCAGGTGCCGCCCGAGGTCGCCGCCGCGCTGGGCGACGCCGTTCGGGAGGCCCTGAACAACGTGTGCCGGCATGCCGGCACCGGACACGCCTACCTCACCGCGACCGGGGACCCGGACCGAAGCGGGGGAGCCGTGGTCACCGTGGTCGACCGGGGGCCCGGCTTCGACCCTGAGCGGTGCGAGCCCGGCCTGGGGCTGCGCGGTTCGGTCCACGACAGGATGACCGAGGTGGGGGGCCGGGCGACGGTGGACACCGCCCCGGGTGAGGGAGTACGGGTGGAGCTCAGATGGCCCGGGTGATCACGGTCGCGGTGGTCGACGACGACCGGATGCTCCTCGACGGCCTGCGGGCCTGGCTGGGCGGCGTGCCCGAGCTGCGGCTCACGGCGACCGCGGCCACGGTCGGTGAACTCCTCGGCGCGCCGGACCCGCACCGTCCGCACGGCTGCGGCGGGGCGGCGTACACCCCGGCCGACATCGTCCTCCTCGACCTCGTGCTGCGGGACGGCTCCGCCCCTGCCGACAACATCCGGCGGCTCGTGCGCAGCGGCAGCCGCGTCCTGATGATCAGCACGGTGCCGGACCGCTCCCGGATCATCGAGGCGGTCCGGGCCGGCGCCGACGGCTACCTGACCAAGGACCACGACCTGCCGACGCTGGTCACAGCCATCCAGGACCTCGCGGCGGGCCGGAGCGCCCACTCCGCGGAACTCGCCTTCGCCTGCGCGCACGACGACAGCCCCGCCCGCCCCCGGCTCTCCCCCCGGGAACGGCAGATCCTCCTCGACTACGCATCCGGAATGACCCTCAAGTCCGCCGCCCGGCGCGCGGGCATCACCGTCCACACGGCCAAGGACTACCTGGACCGGGTCAAGGCCAAGTACCAGCAGGCGGGCCGCCCCACATACACCAAGCTCGACCTTGCCCGACGGGTACAGGAGGACAGCCTCGACGGGGGCTGACCACCCGGGGCGGGTCCCTCGGACCGTCCCGGGCGGCGCGCCCCGGCAAGATCCGAAAGTCAGCTCCCGGACGCAAGCCCCCCAAACGGACGGCTACAGGCGCCACCCGCGCCCTCCCTATCGTCATCTCGGCGGCGCCGTCGAAGGCCCGCCGGGAAGGGGACGAGCCGGTGTCCGTATTCTGGCCGGAGTTACCGGACGACGACTGCAGCGCCACGGGCCCGCACAGCGGCCCTCACCTCAGGCGAGGGGAACTCATCGGCCACGGAGCCGAGATGGAGCAGATCGCCACCGCCCTGACCGCAGCCCGGTCCGGGCGGGGCGGAGCGCTCTTCCTCACCGGCGAGCCCGGCGTCGGCAAGACCCGGCTCGCCGACGAGGCCCTCGCCACGGCCGCCGCCGCGGACATGGTCACCGTCCGGGGGCGCGCCGGCGCGGTGGGACCCCCCGGCCCCTACCGGCCCCTGGTCGAAGCACTGCTCCTGCCGGCCCGCGCCGACCTGCTGCCGGACCCCGACCGCCTGGGCCGCTGCGGGCCGGTCCTGACCCAGCTGCTCAGCGACACCTCGGATCCGGGCGCCCGCGCCGCGTCGCACCTCATGGTCGCCGAGACGGTGCTGCGCCTGCTCACCGCCGTCGCGGGGGAGCACGGCTGCCTGCTCGTCCTCGACGATCTGCACGACGCCGACGCCGGGACGCTGGCGGTCGTCGAATACCTCCTGGACGGCATCGGGCACCAGCCGGTCGTCCTCCTGCTCATCGCGCGACGCGCCCCCTGCGAGGCGACGGAACTCGCCGCGCGTGGGCGCCGGCGCGGGGCCGCGACCGTGGTCGACCTGCGTCCCCTCAGCCGCCCCGACGTGCACCTCCTCGTCGCGGCCGAACCGGGCATCGCACCCGCAGAGGTCTGCCCGGAGCTCGTCCCCCGCGCTGTGGACGCCAGCTACGGAAGCCCGTTCGTCGTCGGGGAGCACGTCCACGACCACACAACCGGCCGCACCGCCCCCCACGACACCCGGGCGCCGTCCGTCCCGCTGTGCCCGGATCGGTACGAGACGTGCGGCAGCTGCGGTTGCCGCTGGTCGGGCTGACAGCGGCGGCGGCAGTCTGCGGGGTGGGGGCCTCCATGTAGTGCAGCTTCAGGAGGCTCGTCCTTCACCTCCTCACGGGTCACCTGCGGTCAGCATCCGATGCTTCCGTCGCCGTCGTCTATCGGGCCAGTGCGAAGGTAACGGCGGCCACCACCCCGCCCACAGCGGTCCCTGCCAGGACTTGGGCGAGAGTGTGGTCCTCCAGCGCTACGCGGGACCAGCCGACGGCGGCGACCAGGGGGCAGGCGAGGAGTACCCAGGGCCCGTAGGTCATGGCGAGCATGGCGACGCTGCCGGAGGACACGGCCGCGTGCACGCTGATCTTCCAGACGGGGGTCACGGCGAGCAGGGCGGCGAGGGTGACCAGCATGGCCGCGATCAGCGCGATCATCGTCTGGGGAGCGCTGAAGACCCGCAGCGACACAATGCCGGTGGCGACCGAGGCGATGATGAAGGTCATCACGATGATGCGCTGCTGCCTCTGGCCGACGTGCCGGTCGGCCCAGCGGCCCCGGCGGACGCCGTACGTGATGAAGGCCAGCGGAATGACCGCGGCGAACAGGCAGCCGAGAAGCCCCCACCCGATCCCGGCCAGGCGGCTGGTGTGCCACCCGATGAGGATGGTGTCGGCGACGATCCAGGTTTTGGGATCGAGCCCGTCGGTGATCAGGCGGGCGGCCCGGGACCGGGACGCGTGGGGCCGGGTGAGCGCGGTCGTCACGCCGTGGCCTCCGGGCGGGTCGTGTCGGGGAGGTCGTCAGCCACGGGGAGTGGTGGACCGTGAGAGCCGGACAAGTGTCTCAACACCGGTTGCCGCAAGTCGACCAGGGCCCGGCACGCTCCCGGAGAACCCGTCCGGATGGAGACCGGGAGCAGGCTGCTCCATGGGTGAGCGGACCGGGCCACCACCCGTGCCTGCGGCAGGTGGACGCAGGTGGATGTGCACATCCGCAGGCACAGGACTCCGTCGTCCCGCGGCGGAGAGACCGGCGCGAGGTGAATGGGCGGGCGGTGGCGCTAGTAATAGTGGCGTCGTCCACCGACCGCGTGTCCGACGGCACCGAGGATCCACAGCACGACGCCGATGACGACCAGGACGATGCCTATCGTCCACAGGATCGAGATGCCGAGCAGCCAGCCGAGGAGCAGCAGGATGATTCCGAGAATGATCATGAGGGTCTCCCATCTCCACAGTCGCTTCGGCCCGGTGGCGGTCGTGCGAGGGCACGAGGGCTGTGGGGCCTGGCCGCGATGGGACCTCGCGGGGCTGTGGCCGTTGGTGCGCCGCGGCGGTCGTACCGGCGCGCGGCGCACAGGGAGTCTCACCGCTTTCCGCAGGCGCAAACCTGCCGACGGCACACCCGCCCCCCTCACCGGTACCGACCGGTCGCGCGCCCGCCCGGACCGGTGTCCGGCGGTGAGGAAATCCGTTGTGAGGCGAGGCCGCGCCCCCTACGGTCCGGATCATGTTGCCTTGGGTGGAGACGGATGAGGAATGGGACGCGGTCGTCCCCGACGAAACGATCATGCGGCCGGGTGCGGAGGACCTGTGCGGCCGTCTTGGTCTGGGTGAAGCGCCCCTCGTCCGGTTCCAGGAGGGATCCCAACCGGTCTACGCGGTCGGTGACGACCACGTCCTGAAGCTGTTCCCGGCCGCCGCCGCCCGGGACGGCGTCGCCGAGGGACGGGTCCTCGCCCATGTGCAGGGACGGCTGCCGGTGGCGACACCGCAGGTCCGGGAGTCCGGGGCGTACGAGAACGGCTGGCGCTACGTCCTGATGTCCCGGCTCCGCGGCGAGAGTCTGGCGCACGCCTGGCCGCGGATACCGCAGGCCGGCCGGGAACGGCTCGCCGCCGAGGTCGGCGACACGCTGGCGGTGCTGCACTCACTCGACCCCGAACCCCTCACCGACGTCCTCGGCCCCGGAGACTGGGGTGGCTTCGTCGACCGTCAGCGGGCGGGGGCGGTGGAACGGCAGCGGGGGCACGGACTGCCCGGACCATGGCTGGAGCAGATTCCCGACTTCCTCGCCTCCGTCCCGCTTCCGCGCGAGCCCCAGCGTGTCCTGCTGCACACCGAGGTGATGCACCAGCACCTCCTGGTGGATCCCGACAGCCGGCGCCTGACCGGATTCTTCGACTTCGAGCCGGCCATGATCGGCCACCGGGCCTACGACTTCGTCGGTGCCGGACTGTTCGTCACCCGCGCCGACCCCCGGCTGCTGCGCCGGCTCCTCACGTCGTACGGCCGCGGCTTCCAGCCGGCCGAACTGCTCGCCTACGCACTGCTGCACGTGTACAGCAACCTGCCCTGGTACATGCGGGAACTGGGCGTGCCGTCGGAGGCGACACTCGGCTCCCTCGCCGACGCCTGGTTCGGCACGGACTGACGTCCCGCTGCCGGCCGGTCCTGCTGCCGGCGGGGCCACGCGGCGTGGGCGCCGGGACTCACTCGCCGTTGGCGGAGAAGTGCTGGTAGTCCCGGTTGGCCCAGCGGCCGCCCCAGTACCAGCCCACTTCACGGAAGGCCGCGGTGAGGGCGTCGCCGGCGTGGATCTGGCCCCGGCGCGCGAGGGACCGTACGAGGTGGGGGCGCCCGTTCGGCGGGTGGACGACGCCGTGGACGTCGACGTAGGGGTTCTCGACGGGGTTGACGTCCACCGCGTCCCCCCAGGCGTGCTGCGACACGCGCCGGGGATCACCGGTGACCGGTCGGCAGTTGAAGGCGGAGGTGTTGTCGTCGGCCATGGCGTCGGCATCGTCCCGGTACTCGGCCATCACCCGCATCCGGCGGATCGGGAAGCGCGCCTCGAACGCCCGCCCGAAGACGTGCAGGAGAGGACGGACCGCGTTCTCGTGGACGACCAGCTCGCCCCTGTGGAGCCGGGCGTCGAACCCCCAGTGGTTCATCCGGATCAGTCTGAGCCGCTCGGGCGGGACCGGGCAGCCCGGCCGGTAGGAGGGGCCCAGCTTCTCCGGCGGCACGGGCGTGACCCGCGCGGACAGGCGGGGCGGCGGGTCGGGCCGCGCGGCCTGGTAGCGCGGCGGGCCCGCCTGGGTGGAGCAGGCCAGTGCGGCCGCGCACAAGGCCGCCGTCACGGCCGCGGCCGCGGTGGTGTGGCGCACGGGACTCACGCTACGGCGATCGCCGCGGCCGGGCACGCCGGCTTCCACCGGCCGGACGGCCCGCGGGCCCGTCGGGATCCGCAGCGCACGCCTCAGATCAGCAGAAGGATGGCCGCCGCCCCGAGGACGTCCACGATGCCGCACCACTCCGACCAGGCCCGGGGTACGACCCTGCCGGTGCGGTGGTGGACGAAGTCCCAGACGCCGTGGGCGAACCAGCCGGCCGCCACGAGGTAGCGGGCCCCCGGCGGATCCACCATGAGTGCCGACAACGCCAGGGCGGTGAAACCAAGGAGGCCGGCCACCTGCACCGCCAGGGCGCGCGCCGTGCCGAGCTCTCGGCGCGCAGCCCCCAAGGCCAGGTAGCACAGGGGCATGACGCCGAGGAGGGCCGCGAGCAGGCCGAGCGGCGCGGCACCGTCGGCGAAGGTGACGACGACGAGGGCCACGGCGAGCCAGGTGGGCCGGCGCCGGGCACATGCGGTCAGGAGGACGCGGGCCGTCGTGCCCTTGCCGTCGTGGAGGACGTCGGTCGCGGTCGCGGTCGCGGTCGTGGTCGTGGTCGTGTGCGCAGGCGCAGGCGCAGGCGCAGGCGCAGGCGCAGGCGCAGGCGCGGGCGCGGGCGCAGGCGGGGGCGTGGTCATGGCCGCGGTCGCGGTGTCGGCACGGGGGCCGCGGGGTCCGTCGGGAAGGGTCATGCCGCCACGGTCGTGGCCGGCCGGCCCTCCGGGGAGCCCCGGGCCCGCTTCCTGTCACGAACCTTGGGGTACACGTCCGTCCGGCATAGGGTCGCCCCATGGGGGAACGGCTCATGCTCGTGGTGGGGTACGCGTCGGCCGAGCTGCTGGACATCGCGTGTGTGACGACGGCCCTGCAGATGGCGAACCGGATCGGGGACCTCGCCCGGCCCTACCGCATCCGGCTGGCCGGACCGGGCGGCGCACCGATCGACTGCGGCGGGGGGATCCTCCTGGTCAGCCAGGAACCCCTGGAACGGGTGAAGGGTCCCCTGGACACGCTCGTGGTCTCCGGTGGCGTCGGCTTCGAGCGCGCCGCGCAGGACGCGCGGCTGGTGGGACACGTGCGGCGGCTCGCACGGGAGAGCCGGAGGGTGACCTCCCTGTGCACCGGGGCCGCCGTCCTCGCCGCGGCGGGCCTCCTCGACGGCCGCCGCGCCACCACGCACTGGCGGTTCGCGTCCCGGATCGCGGCCCGCCATCCCGCCGTCACCGTGGATCCGGACCCCCTCTACATCCGGGACGGGAACGTCTACACGGCGGCGGGCATCACCAGCGCGATCGACCTGACGCTCGCCCTCATCGAGGAGGACCACGGCCCGGAGCTGGCCCGCCAGGTCGCCCGCGACTTGGTCGTCTATGTCCAAAGGCCGGGAAATCAGGCACAGATGAGCCTGTTCACCGCCGCGCCGCCGCCTCGCGACGACGTGGTCCGCCGGCTGGTGGAGTACATCGCCGAGCACCCGGACCACGACCTGTCGGCAGGGGCGCTGGCGGCCCGCGCGGGGGTCACCCCACGCCATCTGAACCGCCTGTTCCTGGAGCACCTGGGGCTGCCTCCCGGGCGGTACGTCCGGCGGGCCCGGACCGAGGCCGCCGCCCACCTGCTGGCCTCGACGACGCTCCCCCTGCCCGGCGTGGCCGCCCGCTGCGGCTTCGGTTCGGCCGAGACGCTCCGGCAGGTCTTCACCGCCCGGTACGGGATCCCGCCCGCCCGCTACCGCTCCGCGCACCGGTCGGCCCCCGGCGACGGACGCCCGAAGGCGCTTTAGAGGTGTCCCGGCGGGAACAGGACGTCGTCCGGCCCGGCCTGGTGCGGGCCTCGCCGTGCCGCTCGAGTCCGTGCCCCCTTGAACGGGCACGCGTGTGGATCACTGGATAGACTTCCAGGTAGGGACAGAGCGGCCGGTCGCGTGAGACTTCGCGTCCGGGCCGACACCGCCGCGTCGAGTGGCGCGACCGTTGAGCATTGTCGTCCGAGGGGCGCCTCATGGGCTCGGCATCGAACCTGAGCGTGTACGCGGGCCGGCCCTCGGGCCTGATCGGGAAGCAGATCGCGGGCTACCGGGTCGAGCGCATGATCGGACGCGGTGGCATGGCAGTCGTCTACTGCGCGAAGGACCTGCGCCTGGACCGTACGGTCGCACTGAAGCTGATCGCCCCGGAACGCGCCCGCGACGACACCTTCCGGCGCCGCTTCACGCACGAATCGCGAGTGGCCGCCTCGATCGACCACCCGCACATCGTGCCGATCTTCGAAGCAGGCGAGACGGACGGGGTCCTCTACATCGCCATGCGCTACGTCTCCGGTCTGGACCTGCGGGCCCTGCTGGACCGGGAGGGCCAGCTCCCCGTCGCGACCGCCCTGCGCATCGCCGCCCAGGTGGCGTCCGCACTCGACGCGGCCCATGCGCACGACTTGGTGCACCGCGACGTCAAACCCGGCAACATCCTCGTCGCCGCCGGCACCGACAGCGACCACCCCGAGCACATCTACCTCACGGACTTCGGACTGACGAAGAAGGCCCTGGCGCTCACCGGGTTCACCACGGACGGCGAGTTCGTCGGCACGCTGGACTACATGGCGCCGGAACAGATCTCCGGCCGGCCGGTCGACGGCAGGTGTGATCTCTACAGCCTCGCGTGCGTCGTGTACGAAACCCTGGCCGGCGGTCCGCCCTTCGTGCGTGAAGAGGACGCGGCGCTCTTGTGGGCGCACCAATACGACCAGCCGCCTCCCCTGAGCGAGAGGCGGCCGGGGATCGTTCCCGCCGTCGACGACGTTCTGGGGAAGGCTCTGGCGAAGGTGCCCGAGGACCGTTACGACTCCTGCCTGCAGTTCGTGGCGGCCCTGCGCGCCGCCACGGGCAGCGGCGGCGGCAAGCGCATGGCTCCGCCGCCGGAGCCTCCGGCCTGGGCCCAGGCGGTCTTCCGCGGCCTGCCCGGGGCCCCGTAGAGCAACCCGTTGCGGCTCACAGTCCCAGGGTGACGGCCAGCCGGGTCAGTTCCGCCGTGGTGTTGATGCCCAGCTTGGCCCGGATACGGCGGAGATAGGCGTCGACCGTGTGCTTGGAGAGCCCCATCTGGCGGGCCGTCTGCAGGTAGGTGCAGCCTGCGGCGATGTGCCGCAGTGCCTCCCGCTCGCGCGGGGCCAGGGTGGGGGCGGGGGCTTCGACGTGCGGCGTGGCGAGTGCGAGGCTCATGATTTCCTCCGACGGATCGGCTGGATCATCACTGCTCACGCCCTCGGAAGCAGGGGACTTTTGCCTGAATGTCGGTGTTTGTCCCTACTGAAAAGCGTGCTCCCGCCACTTCATGGCCGTGTCCCCCGACTGTCACAGGCGTGTCACACGGCACCCGTACGGTCGTCGGAACCCGACGGTCGTCAGAACCCGACGAGGGACTGCTCGGCCCAGATGGTCTTGCCGATGGGGGCGTGCCGGGTGCCCCAGCGCTGGGCGAGCTGGGCCACCAGCAGCAGGCCGCGCCCTCCCTCGTCGAAGGTCCGGGCCCGCCGCATGTGCGGGGCTGTACTGCTCGCGTCGGAGACTTCGCAGATCAGGGTGCTGTTCTCGTGGATCAGCCGCAGCTGGATGGGTGGCTCGCCGTAGCGGATGGCATTGGTGACCAGTTCGCTGACCAGGAGCTCGGTGACGAAGGCGGCCTCGTCGAGTCCCCAGGCCGTCAGCTGGTCGGTGGTGTACCGGCGGGCGTGGCTCACGACGGAGGGGTCGGAATTCAAGTCCCAGACGACGACCTGGTCGGAATGCAGGGCCCGGGTCCGGGCGACGAGCAGGGCGACGTCGTCCTCGGGAGGGTGGGTCAGCAGTGCGGTGAGCACCCGGTCGCAGACCGTGTCCAGGGTGGAGGCGGGACGGACGAGGGCCGCGAACATGCTGTCCAGGGCCTCGTCGATGTCGTGTTCGCGTGGCTGGAGCAGGCCATCGGTGTACAGGGCGAGGACGCTGCCCTCGGGAAGCTCGACCTCGACGGTCTCGAAGGGCAGGCCCCCCAGGCCCAGCGGCGGGCCCGCCGGGACGTCGAGCAGGTACACCGAGCCTTCCGGGGAGACGACGGCGGGCGGCGGGTGGCCGGCCCGGGCGACGGTGCAGCAGCGGGTGACCGGGTCGTAGACCACGTACAGGCACGTGGTGCCGATGCCGCCCGCGGCTTCCCCGGCGGCTCCCTGATCGGCCTCGTCGGCGGACAGGTGGATGATGAGGTCGTCGAGGTGCGTGAGCAGCTCGTCGGGCGGGAGGTCGACATCGGCCAGGGTGCGGACCGCCGTGCGCAGCCGGCCCATGGTGGCGGTCGCACGGATGCCGTGCCCGACGACGTCGCCCACGACCAGGGCCACCCGTGCGCCGGACAACGGGATCACGTCGAACCAGTCGCCGCCCACGCCGGCCGCACCACCGGCGGGCAGGTAGCGGGAGGCGATGTCGAGTGCCGACTGGACGGGCAGCGTGTGCGGGAGCAGGCTGCGCTGCAGCGTCATGGTGCTGGTGTGCTCCCGGCTGGACCGGCGCGCGGTGTGGATGCTGACGGCGGCCTTGGTCGTGAGCTCCTCGGCCAGCCACAGGTCCTCCGGATGGAAGGGCTCCCGGCGCTGGTGACGGCTGAAGACGACCACGCCGTGCGTGGTATTCCCGGCACGCATCGGCACCACCATGATCGAGTGAGTGCCGTACTCGCTGATCCAGGAGGCCCCGGGATCCTGGCCGACCCATCGGGCGAGGGCCGGGTCGTTGGTCCCGTACACGCCGCCCCGGCCCGCGGCCAGACACTCGACGGGTGGTGACCCGGGCGGATAGGACGTCGTCTGCCCGACCGCGACCCGGGACTCGGGGCTTCCTTCGAGGATCGAGCGCACGGCGGCACGGCGCATGGCGACCGGTCCCGTCAACGGGCCGGGGGACGGCTCGTCGGCGCGCGGCGGAGGCTCCAGCAGGTCGACGACGGCGAAGTCGGCGAGCTGGGGGACGGCTGCGGCGAGAAGCTCCTGCGCGGTGAGCGTGCTGTCCTGAGTCGTGCCGATGCGGGCGTTGGTGACGTCCGGCAGGAGCATCCGCTGAAGACCCTCTTCGGGCCCGGGCCCGGTCCCGGTCTCGGTCCTGTCGTGCGTGCTCAGGTACACGGCGCGCACCCGGCCGTCCGGATCACGCAACGGTGCCAGCGAGGTCGCCCCGCCGTGCTCCGTGCCCCCGCCCGGGGGGTGGACGAAGGAATCGACGGACTGCGGCTCACCGGTCTCCAGCACCAGCCGCATCTTCCGCTCGGTCTCGTCGCTCACGGGATCCGGCGCGATCTCCGTGAGACGCAGCCCGCGCATCTCGGTCTCCGAGAGGGAGAGCGTTCCCTCCATGCCCGCATTCGCCCGCACGAGCCGCAGATCCGCATCGAAGATCGCCAGCGAGCAGGGGGACTGGGTGAACGCCCAGTCCTTCACGGGTTCGTCCCACGGAGAGCGGAGCCCGACCCCCACGGCGGACACCACGAACCACTTGGCGGTCCCGCCGGTGGACGTCCAGCGGTGCGCGAGCAGGGCCAGCTCCACCCGCCGCCCGTCCCGGTGCCGCAGCGCCACCGTGCCGCTCCACCGGTGCTGGCCGGGCGGGATCCGCCGGGCCGCATCGGTGGCGCCGTCGGCGAGCAGGTGGGCGGCGGGCAGCCCCACGACCTCGGCGGGCACGTAGCCGAGCAGCCGGCCGGCTTCCTCACTCCACTCGGTCACGATGCCCTGCTCGCTGATGGTGGCCGTGGCCGTGTAGGCCGGCCCAGGGGAGGCGTTCGTCTCCTCCTCCGGCCGCTCACCAGGAGAGGTGGGAAGTTGCTCCATCGCCGCTCATCTCGCCCTCGCTAGTTCCTTTGCCGCATCCCGCGGCAACCCGCACGGCCAGGGGCTCCACTGACAAGCATGATCCGGCCGGGCAAGGAGCACCAACGCAGTGCCGCCGCAGGGGCTCAGCCGGCCGGACCCGGGGAGAGGGCCGCCGGGCCCACCGGGCCGTCCGGCGGCGTGGCCGGATGCGCGAGGACGAGGGCGAGGACCACACCGTCCGCCCGCCACACCATCGCGCGGCGCCGTCCACCGAGTACGGGCGGCCGCAGGCCCAGGATCGCGATCCGGCGCGGAGCGTCCCCGAAGACGCTGCTCCGGTCGGCCTTGACCGCGGCTTCCTTGAGCGCCCAGGCACCCACCAGGGCATCGGGCCGGTCCGCGCCGACGAGGGCGAGTTCCTCGGGGGAGAGGGCGTGGCCCCCGACACGGAGTACCGCGGCGGCCGAGACGGTCTCGCACAGGTCCACCCCGACCGGTTCCGGTGCGAGGGCTGCGGCGATGTGGTGGGCCGTGTGGCTGATGGAGACGTGCACGGCGGGCCTGGGGCTGCCCGCGACGACGACGCAGGGGCTGCCGTCGTCGCGCGGGAGGATCTCCACGTCGTGCGCCGGCGCGGCGACCGCGTCGCAGACCAGGCGCTTGGCGAGCAGCCGGCCGGCCGCCCACTCGGCCTGCCGCCAGGCCGGCAGCGCGTGGACCACCCGCCGTTCGGCCGGTGAGAGGGACGGCGCCCGGCGGAGGTCGGTGCGCCGGGCCACGATGAGGGCGGCTCCGCCCCATCGGTGGACCGGGCCCGGCGCGAGCGGACGGAAGACGGTGTCCATGGCGGCGGGCTCAGGCGGCGCGCGCCATGTCCCGATGCCGCAGCCGATGCTCCAGCGCGATCACGGTGCGACGGATCTGGTCGGGCGTGTGGCTGCAGGTGATGAAGAAGCGCAGCCGCGCCAGCTCCTCGGGTACGGCCGGGTAGAGGATGGGATTGACGCTGATGCCCTCGTCGAACAGGGCCTCCGCGAGCCGCAGGGTCTTCAGCGAGTCCCCGACGATGCACGGGACGATCGGCGTGTCGTGGCTCTCCCCGATGTCGATGCCGGCATCACGCGCGAGGCGGACGAACAGTGCGGCGTTCTCCGACAGCAGGTCCACACGCTCCGGCTCGGCACGCAGCAGGCGCAGGGCCGTCAGGGACGCGGCGGTGTCGGCAGGGGTCATGCCGGCGCTGTAGACGAAGCCCGGCACGGTGTAGCGCAGGTACTCCACGACCGCCCGGCCGCCGGCGACGTAGCCGCCGCAGCTCGCCAGCGCCTTGGACAGCGTGCCCGACCACAGGTCGACCTCCCCGCGGTCGATGCCGTGGTACTCGCCGATGCCACGCCCCGTCGCGCCGATCGTTCCGATGCTGTGCGCCTCGTCGATCATCAGCAGCGCACCGTGCCGCCGCTTGACCTGGACGAGGGCGGGCAGGTCGGCGATGTCGCCGTCCATGCTGTACACGCCCTCGATGACGACCAGCACACGCCGGTATTGGTGGCGGACCTGCCCGAGGACGGCGTCGAGGGCGGCTGCGTCGTTGTGCGGGAACGGCCGCCGGGTCGCCCCGGAGAGCTTGCATCCCTGCAGGATGCTGTCGTGGGCGAGGGAGTCGTGGACGACCAGGTCCCCCGGTCCTACGAGGTGCCCGATCACGGTGACGTTGGTGGCGTGCCCGTTGGCCAGGGTGATCGCGGCCTCGCAGCCGAGCAGGTCGGCGAGTTCCGTCTCCAGGTCCAGGTGCAGCGGTCGGCTGCCGGACAGCAGCCGGCTGGCGGACACCGAGGTGCCGCAGCGATCGATGGCCGCCTTGGCCGCCTCGTTCACCCGGGGGTGCGTCGCCATGCCCAGATAGTTGTAGCTGGAGAAGGAGAGGAGCTCGCGGCCGTCGACGACGGTGGTGTCCGTCATACCGCCCTCGTGGACGAGGAAGTACGGATTGGGCAGCCCCGTCCCGGTGAGCGCGGCGAGGCGCTCGCCGTGGGCGGCGACTTCCGGGAAGCACTCGATCCGCGTGTGCTCTTCGGGCAGCGGGGCGGCGGCGGAGTCGTCCGGGGCATCCGACAGGTCCGACAGGTTCAACAGGTCCGGCGCGTCCGGCTGGGACCGGTCCGCGGGCGGCTCGGCGGCAGCGGGGACCGTGGGCGGGACCGTGGGCGGGTCGGCGGGCGGCGGCGGTGGGGCGGCGTCGCCCCGGGCGGCGCGCTGTCCGGGGACGGCCGCCGGTGTGCCGTCCCCGGGGCCGTCGGCGGCGCAGCCCGCGATCATCGCGGCGATGCCTCCAACGGTCGGCCGGTCGGCGGCGCCCTCGTCGAACGTCCACTGCGGCCACTGCCGCGTGAGGGCTGTGAACAGGTCGGTCAGCATGAGCGAGTCGAACCCGAGGTCGTCGATCAGCAGATGGTCGCTGCGCAGATGACTCACCGGGAACGCACTGATCCGGGCCACATGCGCGAGCACGGCGTCGGCGATCCCGTCGGTGCCGCCGGCCGGCGAGGACTCCTCGTCGGCCGGTACCCGGGATGCGGGCGCGTCGGAGGGTGCGGCGGGCGGAGCCGGCGCACTGGTGGCGGCGGTGACCGTCGGGGCGGCCGGGGCGGCCGGGGCAGCCGGGGCGGGCTCCGGCGCGGGTCCGGCCGTCGACGGCGCAAGGTCCTGTGCGGCCGGATCGTGCGCGGGGTGCGCCTCGGTGAGGCGGATGAGCAGCGCCACCTGCTCCTGAACCAGGCGCACCAGCTGGAGCACTCTGTCCATCGGGTCGTTGGCCGGGGCATCCGCCGGGGCATCCGCCGGCGCATCCGCCGGGCCGTTCATCGACGGCTCCTCGCTCGCTGCCGCCCGGTCCCTCTCGGGGGAACGCCCGCTCGGTACCCAGTACGACTGGGTCGCGAGCTTCGCCACCGGCAGGTCCAGCATGCGGCGGTCCTCCCGGGGAACGAGGGCGCGCGGGTCGACCGGGGTGCCCAGGACCGCGAGGCGGGCCAGGGCCCGTACGAAGCCGCGTCCGCCGTCCGGTGCCTCCCCGCCCGCGGGGACGACGTGGACGTCGCCGTGGCCCGTGAGGTTGCGGCGGACCGAGGCGAGGAGCGAGCTGCCGCCGGTCACCTGGAGGAAGACGCGGGCCCCCTGGTCGTAGGCGGTGCGGACGGCGTCGTCGAAGTGGACCGGCGTCGACGCGTGCCGCGCCCACAGCTCGCGCAGGATCCCGGGGTCGGAGCAGACGGCCGCGTTCACGGACGACACGAACGGCAGGCCGGGAGCGCTGATGCGGCGGGCGGCGAGGTCCGCGCGCATGCTCTTCACGGTGGAGGCCAGCCGCGGCGTGTGGAAGGCGCCGGACACGTCGAGCGCCACCGTGACGATCCCGGCCTCGGCGCAGGCCTTCCGTGCGGCGGCGAGCCCGTGCGGCGTGCCGCTGACCACCACCTGACGCGGCTGGTTGAAGCAGGCGAGCCACACGCCCTCCATGCCGGCGATCAGACCGCGGCAGGTGTCCTGGTCGGTCTGCACGACGAGCATCCCGCCCCCGAGGGCGCTCTCGGCCCGACGGAGGGCCGCGCCCCGGTGGACCAGCAGCCGGACGGTGTCCTCGGCGGTGAGCGCTCCGGCCGCCGCGGCGGCGGCGAACTCTCCGACGCTGTGGCCGAGAGCCAGGTCGGGGGCGACGCCGCAGCGGTCGAGGAGGCGGGTGGCGGCGATCTGGACGGTTCCGAGCAGGGGCTGGCACACCTCGGTGGGGGTGAGGCCGCGACCGGGCTCCCCCTCGACGCCCAAGGCGTGCGCGGCCTCGCCGTACAACAGGTCTGCGAGGTCGAATCCGGTGTCACGCCGGGCCACGGCGCTGAGGGCGTCGACGTCCGTCCGGAAGCCGCTGAACCGCTCGTAGAGGTCATGCAGCATGCCCGGTCGCTGACTGCCCTGACCGGGGAAGAGGAAGGCGATGCGGCGCTGAGCCTCCCGCAGGGGGGCGTCGGCCGCGTAGGCACCGTCGCCGAGGTCGCCCCGGGCGCCGTCGGCGAGCTGCCGACGGGCGTGGCGCAGCCGCTGGGTGAACTCCTCCGTGTCGGCGGCCACGACCGCGAGCCGGGTGGTCAGCGGTTCCCGTGCGCCCAGGGTGTGGGCCAGGGCTGCGATCGGAGTGCCCGGGGCGCGGTCCAGCGTGTCCAGGAGGTCCTCGATGTGCTGGTCCAGCAGCTCGGCGTTGCCGGCCGAGAGCAGGACGAGCTGCGGCTCGGCGGATCCGGTGCCTTCGGTGTCTTCGGCGCGTGCCGGGATGCGGCCGGGGGCCGGTACGGGCTGCTCGGGCTGCTCCTCCAGCACCACATGGACGTTCGTGCCGCCGAACCCGAACGAGCTGACCGCGGCCCGCCGCGGGGCGCCCTCGCTCCGCCAGGGCCGCGCCGTGTCGGCGAAGCGCAGGCCGGCGGCGGAGATGGGCAGGTCCGGGTGGGGGGTGGTGCGCGGCTGCGGCACGATCGTGCGGTGGTGGACGACCAGGGCCGTCTTGATCAGTCCCGCGATGCCCGCCGCGGACAGGGAGTGCCCGATGAGGGCCTTGCCCGAGCCGAGGTAGCACAGAGAGGGGTCGTCGTCGGGGTACTCGGTGCGCAGTCGGCGCAGTGCCTCCACCTCGGCGCGGTCGCCCGCGGCGGTGCCGGTGCCGTGGGCCTCGAGGAAGCCCACGGAGGACGGGGCGACCCCCGCGTCGTCGTAGGCCCGGAGCATGGCGCGCAGCTGGCCCTCGGCGGTGGGGAGCAGAGGTCCGGGAGACGCTCCGTCGTTGGCCGAGCCGATGCCCCTGATCACTGCGTAGACGCGGTCGCCGTCGGCCAGGGCGTCGGAGAGCGGCCGTACGACGACGGCGCCGGCGCCCTCGCCGAGGACGAAGCCGTCGGCCGCCTCGTCGAAGGGGCGGCACACCCCGCCGGCGGACAGCGCGCGGAGCCTGGAGAAGCCGACCAGGCTGTCGGGCGTCAGGTTGAGGTAGACGCCGCCGACGACGGCGAGCCGGCAGGTCCCCTGGCGCAGATGCGCGATCGCCTGGTCGAGGGCGACCAGGGAGCCGGAGCAGGCGGCGTCAACGGCGAAGCTGGGGCCGCCGAGGCCGAACTGCCGGCTGACCGTTCCGGACGCCATGTTGAGGAGGCTCCCGGGCAGGGTGAAGGAATGGATGGTGCCCAGTCGCCCCGCCTGCTCCTTGACGGCGTCGAGGCCGCCGGGCAGGTCCGCCGCCGGTGACTTCTCCGCCAGGGCGATGGCACGGAGGGGGGCCGCCATGAGGTCCTTGTAGTCGGACACCGAGATTCCGAAGAAGACCCCGGTGTTCTCCCGGTCGAAGTCGCCGCGCCCCAGCCCCGCGTCGTCGAGGGCCTCGCGGGCGACGTCGAGCATCAGCCGGTGCTGCGGGTCCATGGACCGGGCCCGCGCGGGCGGCACCCCGTAGTGCAGGGCGTCGAAGCGGTCCACCCCGTCCAGGAAGGAGACCTGGTCGGTGTACGCGGCGTTGGCGGCCGAGCGGTCGCCGGGATCGTGGAAGAGCTCGTGGTTCCAGCGCTCGGCCGGGACGGCGGAGAACTGCCGTTCCCCGCTCATCAGGAGCTTCCAGTAGGCGCGGCTGTCGGGGGCGCCGGGGAAGCGGCAGCCGAGTCCGGTGATGGCGATGTCGGTCATGAGAGCTGTTCCTTCTCGGAGTGCCCCGGGCGGATACGACCGGGGCGGCGGGACGTGGGCGGAGGGGGCCGGGGCGGGCCTGGTGGTCAGCGGCGCGCGTGGGCGTGGGGGCGGACGGGCGTGCGGACGACGGTGCGGTTCGGGGGGCACCGGCCCGGCGGGCACCGCCGGGCCGGGACCGGGGGCGGACGGGACGCCCGGAGCGGCACCCTGCGCCTGAGCAGCCGCGGGGCCCACCAGTTCAGGCCGCCCGCCAGGCGCATGAGCGCCGGTACGAGGACGCCCCGTACGAGCGTGGCGTCGAGGAGGACGCCGAGGCCCGCGCCGATCCCGAAGAACTGCAGGAGGGAGACCTGGGAGGTGCCGAAGCTCAGGAGGGTGAACGCGAGCAGGGCCCCGGCGGTCGTGACGATGCCACCCGTGCGGGCGATGCCCGAGACGATCGAGTCGGCGTTGCCCTGCCCGGCCTCGTGGGCCTCCTTGATGCGCGCGAGGACGAACACCTCGTAGTCCACCGAGAGCCCGAAGACGATGCAGAACAGCAGCACCGGCATGGTCGTACTGAGCGGTCCGGGAGTGAAGTCGAGCAGCTCGTGCAGATGACCCGTCTGGAAGACCCACACCATGGCGCCGAGGACGGCCGCGAGGCTCAGGGCGTTCAAGGCGATCGCCTTCAGCGGCAGGAGCAGGCTGCGCGTGAAGCCGAGCAGCAGTACGAACGTGGTGAGGGTGATCAGCGCGAGCGCCGCCGGAATCCGGTCTCCCACCGTGTCCTTGGCGTCGACCAGTACCGCGCTGGGCCCCCCGACGAGCGCCTCGGCGCCCTCCGGAGCGGGAACGGCGCGGATGTCGTGCACGAGCTGCTGGGCGGCTTGCGACTGGGGGTCGACCAGCGGCACCACGGAGATCCGGGCCGGGCCGTCGCCGACGGGTCCCGTGACCTGGGCCACCTGCGGGAGCGCGGACAGCCGGCGGGCGTAGTCCTGCTGCGCGGACGGGGGCGCCGACCCCGTGACGACGACCGTGAGCGCGCTGGAGCCCTTCATGTCGAACGCACCGCGCACCAGGTCCCCTGTCTGACGGCTGGACGCGCTCACCGGCAGCGCCCGGTCGTCGGGGGTGGCGAAACCGGCGTGTGCGAACGGCGCGGCGAGGAGCACCAGCAGCCCGATCACCGGCAGCGCCGCCAGCAGCGGGCGGCGTACGACGACTCGCGCCAGCCCCTCCCAGAAGCGGGACGGGGAGCCGGCGTGGACCCGGCGGCGCCACGGCACGGCCCAGGCGTTCACCCGCCTCCCGAGCAGCGTGAGCAGGGCCGGCAGCACGGTCAGGGCGCTCACCGCCGCGATCGCCACCACGGCGATGCCCGCGTAGGCGAAGGAGCGCAGGAAGTACGGGGGGAACACCAGCAGCGTCGCGAGCGCGGCGCAGACCGTCGCGGCGCTGAAGACGATGGTGTGGCCCGCGGTGCGCACGGTCCGGATGGCGGCGTTGCGCGGCCTGTATCCGAGGGCGAGCTCCTCACGGAACCGCGAGACGATCAGCAGCCCGTAGTCGATGCCCAGCCCCAGGCCGAGCGCCGTGGTGAGGTTCAACGCGAACACGGACACATCGGTGACGGAGCCGAGAGCGCTCAGGACCAGCATCGTCCCCGCGACGGCCAGCACTCCGATGAGCAGGGGCAGAGCAGCGGCGACCACACTGCCGAACACGAAGACCAGCAGGATCAGGGTGCCCGGCAGGACGACGGACTCGGCCCGCAACAGGTCGGACTCGGAGACGTCCTGGAGCTCGGCGTCGACGAGCGCCGCCCCTCCCACGTGCACCGTCAGGGGCGAGGTGCCGGAACCCGTCGGCGCCGAGGTCTCGGAACCGGCTGGTGCCGAGGTCTCGGAACCGGTCGGGGCGGTCAGCTCCCGGCTCAGCTGCTTGACGCGAGCCCCGAGCTGTTCGCCCTCGCCGTCCACGTGCGCGACGAGCATGGCCGCGTGGCCGCCCCGGCTGCGCAGCTCCGCCGCGCCGCCGGTCCAGTACGAGGTCACGGCGCTGACATGCGGCTGCGCGGCGAGCCGTCCGGTCAGACCCTCGCCCGCGCTCCGGGCCGCCGGGTCGTCGACGGAGCCGCTGCGGGCCTGCGCGACGACGACCAGGTTGGGGGACGCCCCGGGGCCCCCGGCCGCCATGACGGCGGCCCGGCTGGACTCGGATCGCGGATCGTCGTATCCCTGCGTCTTCAGCCGGCCCGTCGCCTCCGCGCCGAACACGACGGACAGCAGGAGGAACACGAGCGCGCCGAGCAGGACGAGCCGGGGGCGACGGGTCACGAAGACCCCTGCGCGACGGGACACGGTTGCCTCCGATCCGGATGGCGTATGCGTCCTGCGGGGCGCAGGACGGTGGATTTCCACCGTGCCGGGAGGAGGGAGGAGGCCGTAGCCCCGGTTGTTCGTCACTTGACAGGGCGGGCGGCGCGGGATCCGGGGCGGCACAGCGGCGCTCCGGCCTCCTCCGGCCGAGGACGGCCCCGCTGGGCGAAGACGGCTCCCGCCGGGCGAAGACGGCCCCCGATGCCGCCCCGGGGCCGGTCCGGCGCCGTCCACAGGTCCTGGCGGACCGAGCCGGGGTGTCGGCGGGTGCCGTTACGCTTCGTGAATGGCCCTTTCGGACGCGTCCCCCGAGATCTCGGATGCCGTGCAGATGCTGCACCGCGTCTTCGGTTACAGCTCCTTCCGCGGCGAGCAGCAGGAGATCATCGAGCAGGTCGTCGACGGCGGTGACGCGCTCGTGCTGATGCCGACCGGCGGCGGCAAGTCGCTCTGCTACCAGATCCCGGCGCTCGTCAGAGACGGTACGGGCGTCGTGATCTCGCCGCTCATCGCGCTGATGCAGGACCAGGTGAACGCGCTCACCGCCCTCGGGGTACGGGCCGGATTCCTCAACTCGACGCAAGACCCGTACGAGCGGCAGGCCGTCGAGCAGGCCTTCCTCGCCGACGAGCTGGACCTCCTCTACCTGGCCCCCGAGCGGCTGCGCACCGAGTCCACCCAGCGGCTTCTCGACCGGGGCAAGGTGTCGCTCTTCGCGATCGACGAGGCGCACTGCGTCGCCCAGTGGGGTCACGACTTCCGGCCCGACTACCTGGCGCTGTCCATGCTGCACGAGCGCTGGCCGAAGGTGCCGCGGATCGCGCTGACCGCGACGGCCACCGAGGCCACCCACGCCGAGATCGTGACGCGGCTCGGTCTGGAGGACGCCCGGCACTTCGTCGCCAGCTTCGACCGGCCGAACATCCAGTACCGCATCGTCGCGAAGAACAACCCGACCAAGCAGCTGCTGGAACTGATCCGCACCGAGCACGAGGGGGACGCCGGAGTCGTCTACTGCCTCTCGCGCGCCTCGGTGGAGAAGACCGCGGCCTTCCTGGTGGAGCACGGCATCGACGCCGTGGCCTATCACGCCGGCATGGACTCCCGCGCGCGTGCGGCGAACCAGGCGCGCTTCCTGAGGGAGGACGGAGTCGTGGTGGTGGCCACGATCGCCTTCGGCATGGGCATCGACAAGCCGGACGTGCGCTTCGTGGCCCACCTCGACCTGCCGAAGTCGGTCGAGGGCTACTACCAGGAGACCGGCCGGGCCGGCCGCGACGGCGAGCCGGCCACGGCGTGGCTGGCGTACGGCCTGCAGGACGTGGTCCAGCAGCGCAAGCTCATCGACGGCTCCGAGGGCGACGAGGTGCACCGCCGCTCGCTCGGCATGCACCTGGACGCCATGCTCGCGCTGTGCGAGACGGTCGACTGCCGCCGCGTGCGGCTCCTGGAGTACTTCGGGCAGTCGGGCGGGCCGTGCGGCAACTGCGATACGTGTCTGACGCCGGCCGAGTCCTGGGACGGGACGGTCGCGGCGCAGAAACTGCTGTCCACGGTGTGGAGGCTGGCGAAGGAACGCCGCCAGAAGTTCGGCGCCGGCCAGATCATCGACATCCTTCAAGGCAAGAAGACGGCCAAGGTCATCCAGTTCGACCACGACGCGCTCTCGGTGTTCGGCGTCGGGTCGGACCTGAGCACCGCGGAGTGGCGCGGCGTCGTGCGCCAGCTGCTGGCGCAGCGACTGCTCGCGGTGGAGGGGGACTACGGGACGCTCGTACTGACCGAGGACAGCGGCGAGGTGCTGGGCGGGCGCCGCAGCGTCTCCCTGCGGAAGGAGAAGGCGGCCGCCGCGCTGGCCCGCAAGGAGTCCGGGGCCCGCTCCGGCAAGGGTGCCCGTGTTCCGGTCGACCTGCCGGCCGCGGCCGAACCGGTCTTCCTGGCCCTGCGCGCCTGGCGGGCGGCGACGGCACGCGAGCAGGGCGTACCGGCGTACGTCGTCTTCCACGACGCGACGCTGCGGGAGATCGCGACACGACTCCCCGCCACGGTCGAGGAGTTGGGCACGGTCGGCGGTGTGGGCGAGGCCAAGCTCACCAAGTACGGCCAGGGCGTCCTCGACACCCTGGCGGAGTGCAACGCCACCGGAGCCCCCGCAGCCGCACCTGCGCCCGCTTCCGCCTCCGCGGCCGAGTCCGGCCCGCCGGCCCGGACCCTCGCGCCGCCCGTGCCGGCAGCCCGGCCTGCGCCGACGGACGCCGACGAGCCGCCCTACGACCTGGACGAGATGGATCCGCCCTGGGACGACTGGGAGTAGCGGTCCCCGCGACGGCCGTCCGGAGGGGGCGTGGCCGCGCCGCCCTCCGGTGCGTTCTCATAGGGGACGGGCAGCCCCCACGAGGCCAACCCGGCACACCTGCATAGGGTGTTGGCCGGGGCCGTCGTCAGGACCGGCGAAGCAGGCCCCTGCGGAAACGTAGCCGAGGGGGAGACAGCCGTCCGATGAACCAGATCCTGTTCGCCGGGGCCATAGGCCTCCTTCTGACCCTGATCGGCACCCCGCTGCTGATCAGGCTGCTGGCTCGCAAGGGGTACGGGCAGTTCATCCGGGACGACGGCCCCCGCGGCCACGCCGGGAAGAAGGGCACGCCGACGATGGGCGGCATCTCCTTCATCCTGGCCACGCTCGCCGCCTACGCCCTGACCAAGGTCATCACCGGCGAGCGCGTGACCTATCCGGGTCTGCTGGTGCTGTTCTTGATGGCGGGCATGGGCGTCGTGGGATTCCTGGACGACTACATCAAGATCGTGAAGCGGCGTTCGCTGGGCCTGCGGGCCGGGGCGAAGATGTCCGGCCAGCTGATCGTCGGCACCCTGTTCGCCGTGCTGGCCGTCCAGTTCGCGGACGAGCGCGGCCAGACCCCGGCCTCCCTGAGGCTGTCGTTCGTCACCGACTTCGGCTGGACCATCGGGCCGGTGCTGTTCGTCGTGTGGGCGCTGTTCATGATCCTGGCCATGTCGAACGGGGTGAACCTGACGGACGGTCTGGACGGTCTGGCGACCGGCGCCTCGGTCATGGTCTTCGGCGGGTACACCTTCATCGGCCTGTGGCAGTTCCAGAAATCGTGTGCCAACGCGACGACGATGGCCGACCCCGGCTCCTGCATGGAGGTCCGCGACCCGCTGGACCTGGCCGTCGTCGCCGCCGCGCTCATGGGCGCGTGTTTCGGGTTCCTGTGGTGGAACACCTCACCTGCCAAGATCTTCATGGGCGACACCGGGTCACTCGCCCTCGGCGGCGCCCTGGCCGGCCTGGCCATCTGCTCGCGTACGCAGCTGCTGCTGGCCGTGTTGGGCGGCCTGTTCGTCCTGATCACCCTGTCGGTGGTCATCCAGGTCGGCTCGTTCAAGATGACCGGCAAGCGGGTGTTCAAGATGGCGCCGCTGCAGCATCACTTCGAACTCAAAGGCTGGTCCGAAGTCCTGGTCGTGGTCCGCTTCTGGACCATCCAGGGGATCTGCGTCCTCGTCGGCCTCGGGCTCTTCTACACGGGCTGGGCGGCGAGCTGAGCGACGCCGCCTCACGAAAAGGGCTGACCCGGGACGCGCGCGTCGGCCATGCTGAACGCGAACGGATCAGTGGCCGATGACGGCTGGTGTGGACGGGGGACGGATCATGCGCATAGGGGTGTATCTCGCACACCCGAGGCCGGGGAGCTTCAACCACGCCGTATCCGATGCGGTCGTGGAGGAGCTGCGCGGGCGGGGGTGCGACGTGCTGGCGCACGACCTGTACGCGGAAGGATTTCCACCGCTGCTGTCCGCCGTGGAGACGGAGACAGTCCGGTCGGCGCCACGGCCCCCCGACCCGCAAGTGGCGCTTCACCGGACCGAGGTGGCGACCCTCGACGCCATGGTGTTCGTCCACCCGAACTGGTGGGGGATGCCGCCCGCCGTCCTGGCCGGCTGGGTGCAGCGCGTGCTCGTGCCGGGCGTCGCCTACAAACTGGGCACCGCGGACGGCGAGCCCGCAGGGCTTCTCAAGGCCGGCAAGGCCCTCGTCCTGAACACCTCCGACACGCCCGCCGACCGTGAGGAGACCGAGTTCGGCGACCCGCTGCAGAGGATCTGGTCGGCATGCGTCCTGCCGTACACAGGCGTCGCCGACGTACGCCGGGTCGTCTTCCGCACGGTCACCGACTCCACCGGCGAAGAACGCGCGGCCTGGCTCGCCGAGGCCCGCCGACAGGCCACGGCGCTCCTGCCCTGAACCGGCGACGCCGGCCGGACCGCTACCGGATCCACCCCCGGCGCTCGGCTGGGCCTCGGCGTGCATGCGTCACAGGTCGGTCACAGGCCCTACCCGGCATCACGAACCCGGCAAGCATGGCGCGATGCGCACCCACCACGTCGCCTCCCTGCTCGCCGCCGCCGGACTTCTCGCCCTCACCGCGTGCGGCCCGGTGGCCGGCACACCCGCGACCGACACCAAGCCCGCCACCACGGCGCCCGCAGCACCGTCCGCCCCCGCCGCGGGGAGCAGCAGCGCCGGTGCGCCTCCGAAGGCGCCCCCGCCCCCGTCGCCGGTCAGGTCGGCCGGGGCCACCGTGGCGGTCCCCGACTTCGTCGGCCAGGTGCTCCAGACCGCCCAGGACGGTGCCCAGGCCCAGGGCTTCTACCTGCTCACCTCGCACGACTCCCTCGGCAAGAAGCGGAACCAGGTCCTCGACCGGAACTGGAAGGTCTGCAGCCAGACGCCGGCCGCCGGAACGAAGGCCGGCACGGACACCCGGCTCGACTTCGGCACGGTGAAGCTCGAAGAGGCCTGCCCCTGACCCTTCGGATGTGGTGACGGAGGCAGCCCTTAGCCTGAGGTCGTGCAGGATGACACGGGGTTCCGCGTGGGCGATGTGCTGTCGATCGCCTGCCCGTTCGAGGAGACGCGGGTGGAGCGTCTGAAATGGGACTGTCTGGCGCTGGAATGGCCGTGGTGGCAGGTGGACCCGGCAAGCGAGTTCATCCACTGGAACGGGATCGTCGCACTGGGGGTCGACGCACGCACCTGTGTCTGGGACGAGATGGAGGTCTTCCGCACCGACCCGGCGCCCGAGTATCTGGAGGCAGGCGACGTGTGCAGGGTGGGTGTTCCGCCGACCGTCGTGCACGTGACCGCCGTCGAGCACTTCGATCCCCCGCAGGAGACGGGTTGGCTGCCCCGTCCACGTTCGTCCGTAGTGGTGCTGCCCCGCGGCCTGTCCTGCCGTGAGGTTCCGGACGACAGCCATCTCAACGGCCTCGGCTACGAGCTGCACCCGGACAACGGAGTCCCCTTCACTTTCGACCTGCTGTTCCGGCCCTACTCGTTCCTCCAGCCGGGCGACGAAGTCGCCGACGCCGCAGGGCGGGCCTGGCGGTTCGACGGTCCTTGGGACTGGTACGCCTTCGACGGGGAGGCAGACGCCGACGGCGCGCCCGCGTGGCCTCTGGTCCTCCTGACCCGCTCTGGAACGCCGTGCACCCCGGAGGCCGCCACGGCGGTGGCCGGTTCCACGGCGACCGGTTCCCATCGGGAGACCCTCGCGCGCTGGACCCGTTGCGCCGACGCCACCCCCGTCCGCCTCGGTACGTCCGTCTAGGTACGTCGGCCTCGGTGCGTCGGCCTCGGTACTTCCGCCGATGACGGCCCCGGTCGGCCGGGGAGCGGCCGACCGGGGTGGCGGATCAGGTGAGGTCGAACCTGTCGAGGGTCATCACCCTGTCCCAAGCCGCCACGAAGTCACGCACGAACTTCTCTCCCGCGTCCTTGGACGCGTAGACCTCCGCGACGGCCCGCAGCTGGGAGTGTGCGCCGAAGACGAGGTCGACGGCGGTGGCGGTCCACTTGACCTCGCCCGTGGAGGGGTCCCGGCCTTCGAACACGTTCTCGTCCGACGTCGACACCTTCCACTCCGTGCCCATGTCGAGCAGGTTGACGAAGAAGTCGTTGGTCAGTGCCTCCGGCCGCTGCGTGAAGAGCCCGTGCCGGGACTGCTTGAAGCCGGTGTTCAGGGCGCGCATGCCGCCGGTCAGCACCGTCATCTCGGGTGCGGTCAGCGTCAGCAGGTTGGCGCGGTCCAGCAGGAGGGTCTCCGGCGACAACTTCTCGCCCGCCTGCAGGTAGTTGCGGAACCCGTCCGCCCTGGGTTCGAGTACCGCGAACGTCTCCACGTCGGTCTGCTCCTGCGAGGCGTCCGTGCGCCCCGGTGCGAACGGGACCGTGACGTCGTGCCCGGCGTTCTTCGCGGCCTGCTCGACGGCCGCGCACCCGCCCAGGACGATCAGGTCGGCGAGCGAAACCTTCCTCCCGCCGGCCTGTGAGGAGTTGAAGTCCTGCTGGATCCCCTCGAGGGTCCGCACGACCTCGGCCACCTCGGGCACGGCATTGACCTCCCAGTCCTTCTGCGGCGCGAGCCTGATCCGCGCCCCGTTGGCCCCGCCCCGCTTGTCGGTGCCGCGGAAGCTCGCGGCCGACGCCCAGGCGGTCGTGACAAGAGAGGAGACGGACAGTCCCGAGGCCAGGATCCTGCCCTTGAGGTCGGCGATCTCCGCGTCCCCGACCAGTTCGTGATCGACCGGGGGGACGGGGTCCTGCCACAGCTGCGGCTCGGGGACCCACGGGCCGAGGTAGCGCGAGAGCGGTCCCATGTCGCGGTGCAGCAGCTTGTACCAGGCCCTGGCGAAGGCGTCCGCGAGCTTGTCCGGGTTCTCGTGGAAGCTCTTCGAGATCGGCGCGTAGACCGGATCCAGCTTCAGCGCGAGGTCCGTCGTCAGCATCATGGGGGCATGCCGCTTCGAAGGGTCGTGGGCGTCGGGCACCGTGCCCTGGGCCGACGGGTCCTTGGGGGTCCACTGCTGCGCACCGGCCGGGCTCCTCGTGAGCTCCCAGTCGTAGCGGAACAGGTTGTCCAGGTACCCGTTGTCCCACTTCGTCGGCTCGGAGGTCCACGCGCCCTCAAGCCCGCTGGTGATCGTGTCGGCGCCCTTGCCGCTGCCGTGCGAGTTCCGCCAGCCGAGGCCCTGCTGCTCGACGGGGCAGGCCTCCGGTTCCGGACCGACGTACTCGGGGTCGACCGCACCGTGGCACTTGCCGAACGTGTGGCCGCCGATGATGAGCGCGGCCGTCTCCTCGTCGTTCATCGCCATGCGCGCGAACGTCTCTCGAATGTCCCGGGCGGCGGCAAGCGGATCCGGGTTGCCGTTAGGTCCTTCCGGATTGACGTAGATCAGTCCCATCTGCACGGCGCCGAAAGGACCGGTGAGTTCCCTGTCGCCGCTGTAACGCTCATCTCCGAGCCAGGTGTCCTCGGGCCCCCAGAAGATTTCCTCGGGTTCCCAGATGTCCTCTCGACCGAAGCCGAATCCGAACGTCTTGAACCCCATCGATTCCATGGCGCAGTTACCGGCGAATACCAGGAGGTCGGCCCATGAGATCTTCCGGCCGTACTTCTGCTTGACCGGCCAGAGCAAACGGCGCGCCTTGTCCAGGCTCGCATTGTCCGGCCAGCTGTTGAGGGGGGCGAAGCGCTGGGCGCCGGATCCGCCACCGCCCCGGCCGTCGGCGATGCGGTACGTTCCCGCCGCGTGCCAGCTCATCCGGATGAAGAGGGGCCCGTAGTGGCCGTAGTCGGCGGGCCACCAGTCCTGTGACGCCGTCATCACCTCGAAGACGTCCCGCTTCAGCGCGTCGACGTCCAGGGTCGCGAACTCTTCCGCGTAATCGAAGTCCTCGCCCATCGGATTGGACTGGGGCGAGTGCTGGTGGAGAACCTGGAGATCCAGCTGATTCGGCCACCAGTCCCGGTTCGTCCTGGGGCGGGTCGGCGCAGGGGCCGGGGCGGGGATTGCTGGGTTCTCGCTTTCGCTGCCGGACACGTCTGTCCTTCTTCCTGTCTCGGTGTGACCCATCCTCACGAACGATGCCGATCTCGATCGCGCATCGGCGTCCGTATGGTCGCGCACCGCAGAGCGCACCGCTACGAGAACACGCAGGGCGCCGCCGCATAACCGGCAGGAGAAGTCCGGAGACATTTGCTACGGGGCCCGATCGTGGCGAATTCAGCGGTCGGTGAGGGGTGCGGGAAAAGGCGGCATCGGTGAAATCGTCCGATGATCATCCTTGCCGGAGCGGGGTGACGGGGTGACAGGCGGGAGCGGATCGGTTCACGAAGACGCGGAGGCGGGCGGACCGCCGAGCTCAGAGCCCGGCGACCTTCGCGCTCGCCGACAGTTCGTAGACCAGGGTGACCGTGCGCTGGCCGCCGGGCGGGACGGCGATGTCCCAGCGGACGATGCCTTCGGCGTCGACCTCCTCGGGCATCGGGGAGCAGACGTCCTTCCGCAGGCGTACCTCCACCGCCGACACCTCGGAGACCGGGATCCGTTCGCGGAGGACGATCACCCGGTCGCCCTGCTCCCCGGGGGCGGAGAACCGGGACAGGTGCAGCCGGACCGTGCGGGTGACCACGGTCCGCTGCGTGATTCCGGCGGAGTCGCGGGACTCCTCGGTCTCCCGGACCACCGCGTGGTCGTCGCAGCTGCCGAAGGCGAGCTCGACGAGGGCACCCGGAGCGGTGAAGTCCAGCGTGCCGCGGCCGCTGAATCCGCTGCCCCGGACCAGGTCCACCGGCCCGGCGAGCAGCGCGTGACCGGACCGGTTGCCGAACCGCACCACCTGCGTGACCAGCGTCGACACCTCGGGCGAGCAGGCGTACTCGCTGCTCGCGGCCGTGGTGAAGGCGGAGATCGGCACGCGGTGGGCGCGGCCGTCCCCGGGCACGGAGACCGGCGCGGGTGAGTGCAGTACGCGCGCCTCGCCGCCGTCGTCCACTCCCGGCAGGCCGAGCACCGGGGCCGGACCGAGGGCGCCGATCTCCTCCTCGCGCAGCTCGACGTCGACGGTGCGGCGCTCTGCCGCCGAGCGGTCCTGGAGCGTCAGCCGGTCCTCACCCAGCCGTGGCGGCTCGGTGGCCAGCGCCGAGCGGGCGGTGGACAAGGTCAGCCGTACGTCCGACCAGTCCTCACCGGTGCGCTGCCAGACCACCGCCTCGGTCTCCAGCGTCAGGGCGTCGCCGTCGAGCACCGCCCGGTAGGCGGGCCGCCACAGCGCGCAGGGGGTGAGGTGGCTCAGGCGCAGCTCGGCCGGCCCCGCGGCAGCGGCCTCCACGGTCAGCTCGATGTGGCCGACCAGCTCGGCGGGCTCCTCCTCGGAGAGGTGCACGGCCTGCTGGACTTCGCGGAGTTCCGCGGCGAGGGTGGTCAGCCGGGCCTCCACGGTGCGCAGTTGCTCGCCGTGCGTGTCGCGTTCGTCGTCCACCCGGTCCAGTTCGCGGGCCCAGCGGGTCCGTTCGGTCTCCCCGGAGCCGGCGCCCTCGCCGATCTCGCGCAGCAGGTCGGCTGCGAGGCGTCCGAGCAGCGCGAGGCGTGCGTGCAGTCGGTCGCGTCGTCGCCCGAGGGCCAGCCGCTCCTCTTCGAGGGCGTGCACGCGGTGGCGCAGGGCGGAGTCCTCGTCGGCGGACGGCAGTGGTCCGCGCGGCGTCCAGCTGCGGACGATCCGCACGTCGAGCACGGTCGTGGGGGAAGCGGCGGTGAGCTCGGCATGGAGGGTCCGGTCGACGGCCAGCGCACTGACCGGCCCGAGACGCAGTCGCTGGACACCCGCCTCCAGGTCGAGCACGACGGCGCGCTCGACGTGGGCGCGGTCCTCGAGGCACGTGACGGCGGTGACGGGGAGGGCGATCGGCTGAGGGGCCGTGGACATGGGTGCTTCAGCTCCTGCGGTTGCCGCCGGCCAGGGCCTTGCCGGTCGGGATGCGGATCTCGTAGCCGCCGTCGAGGGCGGCGGTGGCGCCCGCGGGCAGCTCCAGCCGCCAGACGCGGGTACCGGGGGCATGGTGCTCGGGGCCCGTGCCCTCCTCGGGCGCCGTCCAGTCCGTCCGTTCCTCGATCCGGACGTCCGGATCGGAGGTGACCGGCACCCGCTCGCGGACCTCGACGGTGACGGACCGTGCGAGCCGGTTCGCCAGCTCCACGTGGACGCGGTGGTCGAGCACGGTGACGTTGTTGCGCAGGCCGGAGGTCGACTCGCGCACGTTCGTACGGCGGGTGACCCGGATGCCCTCGGCCGGCCCGAGCCCCACCCGGCGGACCCCGCCGGGGGCGAGCGTGGGCAGTGCGGCGGTCAGCAGGAAGTCGTCGTCGACGACGACCTCCACCGGGCCGGCCAGCAGGGCCTGGTCGGTGGCGTTGGAGAGCACCAGCGTCGCGTACACGGTCTGCTCGGCGGACGGCACGCAGAGGTATTCGGTGCGCAGGCCGACGGGGATCTCGGCGACGGTCACGGTGTGCCACGTACCGTCCGAGGGCACGTCGGCGCGGGCGGCGGCGTCGAAGCGGTGGTCGAAGGAACCCGCCGACTCGCGCGGCCGCACGGCCCGCCCGGGCAGCGGCAGCGCGGCCACCGCCTCGGCGCGGCGGCGGTGCTCGGCCGCCACCGGGTCGGAGGGGGAGCCGGGGAACAGCCGGCCCCTGCGGCCGCCCCGCTCGTCGGGGCCGCACAGGACGAGGCCGGCGTAGTCGAGTTCGGCGCCGCTCGGCCGCGGGGGACCGGTCACCGGTGCCGGAGGGGGTGGCGACACGGCCCGGCCGGAAGCCGCAGGAGCCCCGGGTGCCATGGGGGCGGGGGCACCCGCGAAGGACCCGGCGCCGCTGCGCGGCCTGGCGGCCGGTGCCGAGGTGGCCTGCGGTGCGAGGGCGGGCATCGCTCCGCCGTACGGGTCCGGGGAGCGGCCGTCGACACCTCCGGGCATCGGGAACGCGGTCGGAGGACCACCGTAGCCCTGCGGTGCCGGCGGCGGGGGAGGCGGCGGTGGCGGAACGGGACCGGGCGGGGGGCCGCCCGCGGCTGCCAGGCGTGGGGAGGCGGCGCCGACGGCTGTGGGTGCCGAAGTCGGGGCAGGGCGCGGGCCGGCCGCCTCGTAACCGGAGAACAGGTCGGCGAGCCCGGGCGGAGCCTCGCGCCAGCCGGAGGGCGCGGGGGCGGGCTGGCGGCGTCCGATGCGGATCGAGCGGAGCTTCGGCAGGTCGGTGCGGCGCCGGAGATCGGCGGTGGCCAGGGCGATGCGGACACCGGTCCAGTCCTCGCCGGTCCGCTGGGCGACCGAGGCGCGCAACACCAGGCGGCCGCCGCCGTCCCCCTGACGATGAGTGAGCCGGTACGCCGGCACCCAGACGGCGCCCGGCACCCCATACTCCAGTTCCAGCTCCACCTCGGTGTCACCGGCGCCGTCGAGGGTCAAGGCCGCGCTGACCGTGGTCTCCACGTGCGCTGACGGTACGTCGGTGGACGCGCGGGCGAGCCGGTCGGAGGCGACGGCGAGCTCGTGCCCGACGTCGCGCAGCGCCTCCTCCAGCTCGACGAGGCGGGCGTGCAGCCCGCTCAGGCGCTCGTCGACGAACTCGGCGAGGTCCAGCCACGCATCGACCGGGGTGCGGCGGTGCGGGTCCTCGGGGCTGCGCTCGGGGGGGACCGGGTGGAGCGCCCTGACCTCCTCGATCCGGCTCAGCTGCCGGTCCCGGCGGCCCAGCGCCGCCGCGTACGCGTCGCTCAGCCGTTCGACCTCGCGCCGCACCGCGTCGGGCGTGTCCGTGCCGGGCGGTCCGGCCTCGACTTCCACACGGGCCTCGGTGACGCGCACCCCGGGGGCGCCCACCACTCGGGCCCGCAGCGAGCCCGGATCCAGTGAGCGGGGCAGCCCCGTCACCCGTACCCGGCCGTCAGAGGGCACGATGCCCCGTGCCAGGCGGCGGCAGACCGCGCCCTGCGCGTACACCACGACCGAATCGAGGGTCGCCCCCCACCTCTGTTCCGTCTGCGCCGTCATATGCCCCGTCCCCCTGCCCCGTCCATGCTGAGCGAAGCCTACGCCCGCACGGTCGGCGCATCGAGTGGCGGCGCTGCGGCCGGCGCCCTGTGCGCGTGCCGCCGGGCCGTCAGTGGGCGCCCCAGTGGAACCTGCCGCCGCCGACCCACCGGACCTCGCCCGGGTCGTCCAGGTCGTGAATCGTGATGCCGGCGGACGCGGCGGTCAGGATCACGTCCGTCATGGACGTGGCGGTGCTGACCATCTCGCCGTCGATCTCCACGATGCGGAACGGCGGGTCACCGGGCTGTACACCCAGGACGGTGACCCGTGCCCCGGACATGTAGGGAATCGAGCCTTCGGTCATGCGGAGATCGCCTCCACGTACGTCGCCGTGCCGCGCGGCCGCAGTGTTGGGCGGCGCATTCAGACAGGATGGCCCAGCTGCGGTGTTCGCGCGCGCGGAGGGCGCGGTCGCAGGTCGGCGGCTCGCTCAGCGACGGTGGATCCGGTCGACGCCGTACCACTTCGACACGCACGCGGCGACCCAGTCCCGCTCGTAGCTCCGCGTGAAGAAGGGCTCGGCGAGACCGCCGATGTACAGGGGCCGGTACCCCACGTCCCTGGCGCCCCGCGCCGCCTCGGCCCGGATGCGGGCGTTCTGGGCGTCCCAGGCCACGGAACGGGCCACCGTGGTGGTCGTGAGCCGCTGGACGTCCGGGACGAGAACGGCCACCGAGGCCAGCGCGAGGCAGCCCGCCGCCACGCTTCCGGTCACGAGGAGCGCGTCGCCGGTACGACGGGCCGAGAGCCACCGGCCGCCCCACGCGCCGAGGAGTGCGCCGTAGCCGCACAGCGCCAGCTCCATCGGTACGAGATAGCTCGTCCACGTACGGGCGTACGTCCATCCGCTCGGTCCGTAGCCGCTGCGCAGGCCCACCACCACCGCGAACGACCCCAGGAGCACCACGGGCACCGGGAGCAGCAGCACGGCGGTCAGCACGCTGCGCGGGACGGTCCGCCGCGGCTCCCGCTTCCCGGCCCCGGGCCCGCGGAACCCGCAGGCCAGGCCCAGGAGGACGCCGACGGCTGCGGCTCCGAGGTAGGCCCACTGGCCGGTGACGGAGTCCCACATGTGAAGCCAGTCCTCCCAGGTGGCCCCGAGTTCGTCCGCCGAGAGCACGGATGCCCGGTCCGGCTGCTGGGCCCGGCGCCACCGGGCCCCCGGGGAGGTGTAGAGGACCACCAGACCGCTCACGAGGCCGGAGCACCAGAGCATGCACCAGGTGAACGGACGCCAGTTCCGCGCCAGGCGCAGGCGGGGCAGGGAGAGCAGCCCGACCCCGGCGGCGAGCAGCCCGCTGACGAGCGCGAACGGCTCGCTCAGGGTGCCGAGTCCGAAGGCGATGAGGAACGCCGAGGCGAACCCGGCCACGCGGACGGCGGTGCGGGGCCGGCGGACGGTCCGGACGGCCAGCAGGAGCGCCCAGAGGCCGATGACGCTCGGAAGGGTGTGGGAGATCGTGGCGGGGGCCCACAGCAGCACCTGATAGCCGTGGGTGCCCGCGAAGTAGAGCAGCGCCTGCACGACCAGGGCGCAGGCGGTCAGCACCAGCACCCGGGGTCTGCCGCCGAGGAACCGTATGAAGTCGCGCCCCAGCAGGACCAGTCCGGCGGTGAACGAGACGGCGATGACCGTCGGCAGGATCTTGGTCCCGGCCAGTCCGTCGCCGTAGACGATTCCGCTCAGGAGGGCGTTGGCGATCCTGCCGTTCTGGGTCGTGTAGAAGTCGGACGTGATGCCGAGGACGCCGAGGTCCCGGGACTTCCACGCGGCGCACCAGTCGTCGGACGCGGGCCGCACGTACAGGCCGAGGAAGCATCCGACGGCGATCAGGGCTCCGGCCGCCGCGACGAGCGTCGCTCCGACCACGGGGAGGAGCCTGCGCAGGAGCGGGCGGCCGCCGGGTTCCCGGTCCACCGGGGGGGAAGGGGTCAGGACGTCCTCGCCCCCGATCGCAGCAGTGCTCATTCACCACCCCTTCACAACGGGGCCCGCCTGACGGGCGGCCGGCGAGCCCGCCGCCCGCGAGGACCGCAGGGCCCGCGAACACCCATGATGTGCACGGTCCGCCGCCACCGGCATCCCGGGTGCGCCAGGACGGGTGCCGCCACCCGTCCTCGGGAACCCCCTGCTCACCCGGGCGGCGGGTGTGCCGTGGCAGGCTCCGCACGGCTCTTCCAGGATGGGGAATCCAGGTCCGCGCGTCCGCAGGCCCTGCGGAGGGAGTGGCGATGCCCCGTACCCTGCTCGGCCGTTGGGCGGTCGTCACGGCGGTCCTGGCGAGCGTCGCCGTTCCGGTGTGCACCGCGGGCGGCCATGCCGGGCGGCACACCGGCGCGGCGCGGCCGGCGCCCGTCCGGCCCGCGGGCCACCAGAGCCGTGCCGAGGCCGCGCGTCATCACGCGCCGCAGTCGATGGTCGCCGCCCCCACCGTCGGTCTCCTGGCCAACACGACCACCGCCGAGGGAGTTCCGCCGTCCGTCGCCAAGGGCGCCCGGTACGTCGAGCGGAGCAACGTCCTGCGGCTGGCGTCCGGCCGGTGGATGTACCTTCCCGCCGCCGGGAAGGCGGCGGCCGTGGTCGCCCCAAACCATCCGCCGGCGCGGCGGCAGATCGCGCAGAGCCGCGCCTGGCTGGCCTCCGGGCGGGTCCCGGGCAGATCGCCGGCCCAGCGCGCGGCGGCCGAGCGGGCCCTCCTGGCCATGCGCGCCCTGCTCCGGCCCAACGGCGCCATGGCGGCGGGGTGGAGTCCCGGCTGGAAGTACTCCTGGCCCCGCGACTCCAGCTTCGCCTCCGCCGCGTTCGCGCACACCGGCCATGACGCCGAGGCCTACCGGATCCTGCGCTACAGCGCTGCGACCCAGCGCAAGGACGGCACCTGGGAGGCGCGGACGGAGCTCGACGGATCCAGCCCGCCCGACGGCAGGCGGTGGCAGCTCGACGCCAACGGCTGGGTCCCCTGGGCCACCTGGCAGTGGTACCGGACGGCCCCCCAGGCCACCCGCCGGGCCCGGCTGGCCGGCCTCTACCCGATGGTCCGCAAGGCCGCCGACCACGCGGCGCGCACCCTGCGGGCGGACGGGCTGCCCCCGGCCTCCCCGGACTACTGGGAGCTGATGACGTCCACCTCGAACATCGGTACGGCCGCGCCGCTGCTCGCCGGGCTGAACGCCTCCGCGGACCTCGCCCGGGAGACGGACCGGCCGGACGACGCGGCGCGCTGGGCCCGGGCCGCGCGCCGGCTCTCCTCCGGGATCTCCGCGCGGTTCGACCCCCTGGGATACCAGCGCACCGTCGACGGACGGCACGGGCGCGACAGCGCGGTGGCGTTCATGGCGCCCCCGTTCAACGCGGCCCCCGCCGGCCTGACCGAGGCCCTGGACTCCACGTACCGGGCGCTGCTCCTGCCCAATGGAGGGCTGACCCCCGGAAACGACTCCTCGGCGCCCTGGGGCGCGACCGCCTGGACGCCCAGTACGACGTTCTTCGCGCTCGCGTGGGCCTCCACGGGTAAGCCGGCGAAGGCCGGACAGGTCCTGGACTGGGTCCTCTCCAAGCGGAACTCGCTCGGCGAGCTGCCGGAGAAGGTGGACAAGGCGGGGCGGCCCTCCTCGGTCGCCCCCCTGGCGTGGACGGGCTCGATCGCCGTCCTGTCCCTCGTGGCCCTCGACGGCACGGAACTCCCCACCCCGCCCCTGACGCCGTAGCGGCTCCCCCTGCGAGGGCGCCGTGGTGTGCACCGGGAGGCGGTGCAGGTCTCAGACGGGCCGTGTCCCGTCACCCGGCGGGGGAGCGGTGCGGACCCTCTTCAATGCGGTCAGGAGGTGCCGATAGGCGAGCCGTTCGGCCGCCACCGCCCGCGCGAGGGGCAGGTGGTGCGGATCACGGAGTGACCGCGCCCGTGCCGCGGCCGCGAGGCGGCGTGTCCTCGCCCGGTCCACCTCGATCCTGGCACCGACGTACGCGTCGTCCAGCAGCCGGTGGTCGAGGATCTCGGCGAAGGCCCGCCCCGCCAGGGCGTCGAGCCGGTCGAGGTGGCCGGCGCAGCGCTCGGGGTCGGTCCCGGCGCACCCTTCCTCGAGGGCCCGGGACAGCGATCCCAGGGTCGCCCCGAGCTCCGGGTACCCCCAGGCCGGTGCGGTGTCGTTCCTGCACCCGGTGGCCATGGTCATCAGCACGGCGAGGCAGGCCACGGCGCGGACCGTTCCCGGGCGCCCGCGCCCGGATATGCAAGCGCGCCCGGTGGTGCAAGCGGTCATGGGAGCCCCGATCGCCGGTCAGGTGGTCGGGAGCCGGCCTCGGCCGGGCACCGACGTGGTCCGGCCGCCATCGTCGCCCGCGCCGGTCAGCCCTGCCACCCGGAGCCCGCGCGTCCGGCCTGCGCGGTCGTGGAGGGCGGAATCGCCCGGTGCCACGGGGCGGACGGCGGGAGGCTGCCGAGCGGCTCGGATCCGGTCGGGGGAGCCGTCGTGATGTGCAGGCCGGCGTCCAGGCCGAGGGCTGCGGCGAGGGCCGTGCCGTCCGGTGCGGCCACGGCCGCCGGTGCGCCCGTGAAGAGCATCTGGGACTCGTACCAGGACGGCCCGTCGCCGGGGCCGGACACGCCGACCGTGCCCGCGCCCGCGCGCCCGGCGAGCAGCCGGCCCGCGACGCCGACGGCGCCGTAGCCGCCCTCGCCGCCCGCCTCGGCGACCGGGGAGAACGCCGGCGCGGTCCCGCCCGCGGTGGCCAGGCTCGTACAGACGGTGCCCGTGCCGGGGCGGCGGAAGTACAGGCGGACGCCGTCGTCCTGCGGGCTCGCCGACAGCGGACCGGTGGTCGCGGGCAGCCCGGTCGGGAAGGGGCCGCTGAGCGGGGCGTCCGGTGACGGCTGGACCCACGCCAGCACGGTCCGGGCCGTGGCCGCGTACACGTGGCGCCGCCCCGCCCCGTCGGTCGCGGTGACCGGCTCGCCCTGGAGTCCGGCGCCGCCCAGGGCCTGCCACGCGCCGAAGGCGCCGTCGGGGGCCGCCTGGGTACGGGCGCGCAGGCTACGCCCGGAATCGCGTACGTACACGGTCATGCGGCCCGTGCGGTCCACGGCGACGGACGGGGCACTGATCGCCGAGGTGCCGGATATGTCGTCCGTGTCCGGGGTGCCCAGCGACTGCCACGGGCCGAAGGCGCCGTCGGGCGCCGCCTGGACGGCGTACACGAGGCCGCGCCCGTACTCCTCGGGTACGGCGCCCAGGGTGGTGCGGGTGCCGAAGACGGCGATCCTGCCGTCGGGGAGCCGGACCGCCGTCGCGCCCGTGTCGAACCCGGAGCCGGGGAGGAACCGGGGCCCCTGCCACGGCGCCTTGGGCCCGCTGCGCGACCAGTAGGCCATCCGGCCGTCCAGGACCGCGAAGGCCGACAGCCTGCCGGAGGAGCCCTCGGCCAGCCAAGAGGTGCCGTCGCCCCGGCTGTAGCGGATGGTCTGGCTCCATCCCGCCCCCGCGGGCCGGGTCGCGGTCTTGCGGTCGCCGCACCCGGCGGGGCTGCCGCACCAGTCCTGGTGGTCCGTCCAGGCGTAGGTCTTGAGGTACCCGAGCTTCTCCTCGGCCGCCTGCGGGTCGAGTGTCGGGGGCAGGGAGCTGTTGGGGTAGCTCACGTAGTTCTGGACCGCGAAGTGCGGCCGGTCCGCGGACTTCGCATAGCGTTCGGCCGCGGCCTGCACGAAGCGGGCGCCGTACATGTGGTCCTGGTGGTCGAGGAAGCCGCTGCCGCCCTGCGACCGGCCGGGCGTCGGGTCCTGCGTCCGTATCGTGGTCGGCCGGTACATCGCGAAGACCTCCGCGATGGCGTCCACGGCCTGCTCCCTGGTGTACGAGAACCACGGCTTCACCGGCGTCCCGGAGGCCAGCTGGGCGCCCAGGGCGGAGACCCTGCCGTCCCACAGGCCGCGGAGGCTGTCCGGATTGTCGCCGGAAATGCTGCGGGCTTCGCGCAGCTGCATCCACACCAGGTTGACCTCGGGCCTGGCGACGAGGACGTCCACCTCGGCGCTGCCCCCGCCGACGGTGGGCACGGACTTGCGCTGCCAGGCGCTGGTCCGGTCGCCGGTGGCCATCTGCGCGTAGGCGGCCCGTATGCCGTTCTGCCGGGCTTCCGCGTAGGCGGCGTGGTCGGCGGGCTGCTCGGGGTCCGTCAGGTGCGGGCTGTGGGCCTCGTTCCTGCCGTCGGACTCGCCGGCGGTCAGGTAGACGGTGGCGACCTTGACGCCCTTGGATATGGAGCGGCTCACGTCGGGGTTCATGAAGAACAGGTCGTCGTCGGGATGTGCGACGACCTGGAGGACCGTGCCCTCGGTCACACTCGGGCGCAGGACCGCCTCGGGGGCCGCCGGCTCCTGCGCGCTCCCGTATCCGTAGGCCCAGGTCGTGACTCCGGCGGCGCCGACGGTGAGTGCGGCGAGCAGGGCCGCGAGGCGGGTGCGGCTGGCCAGGGACATCGAGAACGCCTTGAGGATCGGTCCGGTGCGGAAGTCCGCCGAGGGGGAGTCGGTGCCCCGATGGCTCCACCACATTCCGGAGACGACCGGGCCCGATTATGCCTCGCACGTTTGTGCCTGACACACCATCAAGGGGCATATAAAGGTAAACCAGTTGAATGCGACGTATGGGCGACTTGTACCATTTCGCGGCACTTGCGCGGCGGGCCCGAAAGCCCGGAAACGGCGCGCTTGCCGAGGTCGGCGGACGTGGCCGCCCAACGGCCGGGGCATGGCGGTGTGACGGACCTCTCCCCCCGAGTCGCGGCCCTGACGAAGACGCGGCGGGCGCAGGAAGTGCGCAGGCACACAGAAGCGGCCCGCCGGAAGGAAACCGACGGGCCGCCCCGACGCCTTCGACCGGAAGGCGCCGATATGCACCAGGCCGACGAGACCGAGACCTCTTACAGGGCCGAGGGAACCGGGACCTTTACCAGGTCGACGAGACGAGGATCTTCACAAGGCCGAGGAGTCCGGGACCTTCACCACATCCACGGGCTCATGGGAAACCTGCCCGGACGGGGGGCCCGGGCAGGAGAACGGCGAACCGGTCATTCGGGCCGGTCGATGCCGGGTTCACCGGCGCAGGCGATGCACTCGGCATCGATTTGATCGGCGAGCTGGTTGATGGCGCCCGCCGCCTCGTCGACTGCCGCGGGCACGTCCGGCCCCTCCCCGGATGCGGGTGACCCCAGCCAGTCGGCCGCCAGACAGCGCAGCAGAGAGGTGACCTCGGCGGCGGGGATCAGCAATTGGCCTTCGGCGGTCGGGATGAGGGAAATGGATACCGAGATCATGGAAGCCTCCCTGTCTGCGTTGGCGGAGGCGCCGTCACGGCCGGGTGTCCGCCGCGGTTCGACGGAGCCTCCGTCAACCACCGGCTACCCGGGCTCGTCCCCGGCAACCGCCTCAGGAGCGGGAGGTCCACGCCGATCCTCGCCGGCGGGGGAGCGGCCCACGGAGAGGCCGTCGACGGTGCCGGCCACGTGGACCGTGCTCCCGGCGGGGCCGGGAGCGGTGCGGGCGGGGGGTCAGGTGTGGAGCCTGCTGTTGGGACCGTCCTGGTCGCCCGCCGTGTCGTCGTTGAACCAGTAGTCCCCGGCGGCCAGGTAGCGGAAGGAGTACGTGCGCTCGCCGGCCAGCTCGACGGTGACGGAGCGCTCGCCGCCCTTGCGCGGCTTCAGGGGGTGGGCTCCGGGCTGCCAGTCGTTGAAGTCGCCCACCACGCTGACCGGGCCGGGCGGGATGTCGGCGGGGAGGACGAAGGTGACCTCGGTGCGGTCCTTGCGCAGCGTGCGCTTCAGCATGGTGGTGCTCCTGATGGCAGCGGGTCGGATGGGTACGTCGTCCATGGTTGGCGGGCGACGGCCGCTCCGCACCCCGGCGGTCCGCCCGCATGCCCGGCGACCGCGGCACGCAGGGCCCCGCGGGGCCGCGCACGCAGGCCCGGCCGGCCCGTGGTCACCGCCACTCCGGCCGGTCCTGTCCGGTCCCGGCCCGGACGCACCGCCGGTGTGCCCGTCCCCGGACACGCCCGGTGCGGCCGACGGTCATCGAGGGCCCGCACTGCTCCGTCCGGGGGACGGGGGTGGTGTCGCGCCGCGCTGTGCGGGACCCGAGCCGGCTCGCCGCGGAGACGACTCACGGAAGGTGAGCAGCCGCCCGGCTTCGGTGATCTCCAGGAGGCGGGCGACGCGGTGGCTGACCGCGGTCAGGACGAGGGTCTTGCCGGTCTCGGTGGCCAGGGCGTCCAGTGCCAGGAAAAGGTGCCCACCTGAGCTGTCGCAGAAGGTGACGGCGGACAGGTCGAGGTCGAGACCCGTCCCGCCGGCCTCCAGCGCCGCGAGGAGGTCTTGCCTCAGGGCGCTCACGTGGTCAAGGTCGATCTCGCCGCGTACCCGGGCCAGCATCCGCTCGGGGCCGGGCTCGACCTCCACGGTGAGGGTGGGGCGGTGCACGGAGGCGCCGTCGAGGCCCGCGGCTGCCACGGGCGCGCGCTCGAAGGGGGCGATCATGGCCTTTCTCCCTTCAGGGCCGTGTCTGGATCCTGGTCACGGTTCACCGCCCCCTCGGTCGGAGCGGGTGGCCGTCTCCTCCGTCCCCGGGCCGAGACCGGCCAGCAGCCCCAGGAGGTCGGCGATCTCTCGCCGACCCTCGGCCGGGTGGCGGAAGAGGGTGCCGGGTGTGACCCGGTAGTGGTTGCGCCGGCCGTGGCGGGTCCGGGTCAGGTAGCCGGCGCTCTCCAGGTCGGTCACGATGGCCTGCGCCGCGCGCTCGGTCAGCCCGCACGCCGTGGCCATGTCCCGCAGCCGGATCTCCGGGTCGCGCACGATCAGGGCGAGGATCCGGGCGTGGTTCGTGACGAACGTCCAGCTGGAACGGGACTCGGTCGACTGCATGTCCTCATCATACGATTTGCGATTCCGGTTTCACCAGAGCGGAAAACGACTTCCTCCATCCCCTCGGGTCCGGTCCGGTGACCGCCGACGCGGTCGCCCGTTCGGCCGACACCAGCGTGGGACGGAGGCCTGAAGCCGGGTAGGCGACGTGCATGAACGCAAACTCGCTCGACACGCCCACGCAGGTCACCCCCGTCCTGGATGCCGCGTCAACGCGGTGGCTGACGGCCCTGGACCGGCTCGAACGGACCACGGTGGCCGACCCGGCGATCCGGGTTCTGCAGAAGGGAATCCGGTCGCTCCCGCTGGGCGACGTACGCGATCTGCTCCGGGGCAGGCCGCTGGGCCATCCCCTGCACCCCGTGCTGGTGCAGGTACCGATCGGTTGCTGGCTCTCGGCCGCGGTACTGGAGGTCGTACCGGGGGCGCAGCACGCGGCCACCACTCTGACGGCCGTCGGCCTGGCGGGTGTGGCTCCGGCCGCGATCGCGGGCTGGGCCGACTGGGCCGACCTGCCACCCGAGCAGGCCCGCGTCGGCCTGGCGCACGCCCTCTCGAACGTGGTCGCGGTCGGCTGTTACGCGGTCTCCCTCACGGCGCGCCTGCGCGGTCGCTCCGTGAAGGGACGTCTCTGGTCGTGGGGAGGACTGACGGCGGTCGCCCTCACCGGGGCCCTGGGCGGCCACGTGGCGTACCGGCAGGCCGTCGGAGCGCACGCGGCGACCCAGGGGTAGGAGAAGACGGTCCCCCTGCCGTCACGGCGCCTGCCCTGGAGGCGCCCTCCCGGGCCTCCAGCGGCAGGCGCGTGACGGCAGGGGAAGGCGCCGGGCGCCATGACGACTGCACACCACAACCGCAAGCTGGTCCTCGAACAACCGGCCGGAGGAGCCGATGACAGTGAAGCAACAGTCGACGAAACAGCACTCGACGAAACAGCACTCGACGAAGCGGCACTCGACGAAAGAGCATCCGACGAAGCAGCGGCCGGCACGGCCCGAGCACATACGGGCCGGCCGGCACACCGTCGACATCAGCCGCCCGGAGAAGATCCTCTTCCCCGGGGACGGCATCACCAAGGCCGACCTCGCCCGGTACTACCGCACGGTGGCCTCCCGGATGCTGCCCCACCTGCGGGGCCGACCCCTGATGCTGGAACGCCATCCGGACGGCATCGACGGCCCGGCCTTCATGCAGAAGGATCTGCCGGACCACTTCCCGGACTGGATCCACCGCGCCGACCTGCCCAAGCAGGACGGCTCCGTCACCTACGCCCTCTGCGACGACGCCGCCAGCCTGCTCTACCTCGCCGGCCAGGCGTGCATCACCCCTCACCGCTTCCTGTCCAGGGCCGACCGGCCCGATCATCCCGACCGGCTGGTCTTCGACCTCGACCCTCCCGGCGAAGACTTCGGCCCGGTGCGCGAAGCGGCGCACGCGCTCCACGCACTGCTGGAGGAGCTGGAGCTGCCGTCCACGGTCATGACCACAGGATCGCGGGGCCTGCACGTCGTGGTGGCCCTCGACCGCCGGGCGCCCTTCGACGACGTACGGTCCTTCGCCCGCGACGCCGCCGAACTCCTCGCCGCCCGCCTTCCCGACCGGCTCACCACCGAGCCCAGGAAGAAGGCCCGACGCGGCCGCCTCTACCTGGACATCCAGCGCAACGCCTACGCCCAGACCGCCGTCGCGCCCTACGCCGTCCGCGCCCTCCCCGGCGCCCCCGTGGCCGCCCCGCTGTCCTGGGCCGATCTCGACGATCCCGAACTGACCGCACGCCGCTGGACCCTCACCACCGCCGACCAGCTCCTCGAGAAGAACCCCTGGCGAGACCCGCCTCGACCGCGCTCCCTCGGAAAGGCCCGTCGACTCCTCGCCGCACTGACCCCGTGACAGCGTCGGCCCCGCGCTTTGCTGCTCCCGGCGCCTACAGGTGGCTCCGGCTGCCGTGCGGCTGCGCCCAGCGGCGGTGCAGGGTCGCGCGTGCGCCCATGGGCAGGAGGCGGGTCACCGAATGCTGGGCCCGGGTCCGGAGGGATCCCGCGACCTTCCGGGTCCGGCAGCTCATGAGCGCTCGGTACCCCTGGCGCGCCACCAGCGCGGGATCGTCCTTGACCCCGCGGCCGAGACGGGTGTCGAGCAGGCCCGCACGCACGAAGAACCGGGTGTCGGTGGCACCGGGCATCAGCGCCGTGACGGACACGCCGGAATCCTTGAGCTCACTGTGCAGGGCCTCGGCGAAGGACTCCAGGAACGCCTTGGAGGCGTTGTACACCGCGTGATACGGCCCGGGGATCTCGGCGGCGACCGACGCGACGATGAGCATCCGCCCCTCCCCCCGCCGGACCATGCCGCTCAGCAGCCGGTGAGCCAGATACACGGTCGAGGAGACGTTGAGGTCGATGACGCGGGACAGATACGCGAGGTCCGTCTCCAGGAAGGCACCGCCACGCCCGATCCCCGCGTTCAGGACGGCGGCGCTCACCGGCCGGCCCAGCGTGCGCAGCTCGGTCAGCAAGGTCTCCACGCCCTCCGAGGTCGCCAGGTCGGTTTTGACCGAGTGGACCCGGGCGCCGTGCGCCCGCAGCCGGGCCACCGCGTCGTCGAGGAGTTCGTCCTCGGCGGTGACGGCCAGGTCGTATCCGTGGCGGGCGAACTCGAGAGCCAGTTCGAGACCGATGCCGCTGGAGGCGCCGGTGACGAGGGCCAGCGGGTGTGAGACCGGGGGGTGTGAGGTGTTCATGGCGCTCCTAGACGTCTCGGGCCGGGCCGCCGCGGGTCTTCGCAGGGGGCGCCTGCCCGACGGCGGGGGATGTAAGCCAGGCCGGGGGTGCGCGGATGCGGTCCGGACGAGGAGAGGAGCCCAAGCCGTCGGGGAGCTGGGGATCTCCGGATCCCCGCGGCGGGAGGGCGGGCGCCGGCGGCCGCACCGCGGCGCTGGAGTTGTCCACGGCCGACGGCGGTGGCCGGTTCGACGCGCAGACCCCGGACGACGTCGAGGTGCGCCGCTCGGAGATGACCGCGGCGCTGGACGCACGCCAGGCCGGCTCCCCGGCGGCGGCGCCCGCCGCACCGCAGGGTGACGGGGGAGCCGCAGGCCCTGGTCACTCCTCGCCGGCCTCCGGGGCAGGCGCTGATCCTGCGCAGGAGTGCGCCACGACTTCGCGAGGGGAAGGGCGTCCGCCACTGCGGACCATGAGGGAAAGGGGAGTTACCCGCTCCTTTCCACTCTCAACGTATAGCGCCTCGGGGGGCTTGCGGCAAGACCCGGGTCGTGACGCAGAATCACCGACCTGAGCCGAATCTGCGGAAGTGGGCGTACGGAATGCGTGTGTTGTTGTCGACGTACGGGTCGCGCGGGAGCGTCGAACCGATGGCCGGACTCGCGGAGCAGCTGCGGGAGTCGGGCGCGCAGGTGCGGGTGTGCGCGCCGCCGGACGAGGAGTTCGCGAAGCGGCTGGCCGAGTTCGGTGTGGAGACGGTGCCGATGGGTCGGCCGGTGCGCGCGCTGGTGGGCTCGGTGACCCCGGGGTCGGCGGTGGGACTGGCGCAGCGTGCGGCCGAGTTGATGACCGCCCAGTTCGACACGGTCGCCGCGGCGGCCGAGGGGTGTGATGCGCTGGTGGTGACCGGCCCGCTGCCGGTCGCGGCCGGCGCGCGGTCGGTGGCCGAGATGCTGGGCATCCGCTACGTGCACGCGAGCCACCAGCCGGTCAGCCTGCCGTCGCCCTACCGCCGGCCGCCCGTACGGCGTGGCCGGCCGGTGCCGCCGGAGACGGTGGACCACCGGGTGCTGTGGGACGAAGACGCCCGGATCGCGCACACGATGTTCGGCGAGGTGCTCAACACGCACCGGGCGTCGGCCGGCCTGCCGCCGGTGGACAACATCCGCGACTACGCCTTCACCCGCCGGCCGTGGCTGGCCACGGACCCCGTCCTGTCCCCGTGGCGGCCGACGGACCTCGACGTGGTGCAGACCGGCGCGTGGACCGTGACCGACGAACGTCCGCTGCCCGACGCGTTGGCGGCTTTCCTGGACGCCGGACCCGCACCGGTCTACGTGGGCTTCGGCAGCACGCCCCTGGGCGCCCCGCAGGACGTCGCCCGCGTGTCCGTCGAGGCGATCCGTGCGCAGGGCCGCCGGGCGGTCGTCTTCCGCGGCTGGGCCGGCCTGGACCTGATCGACGACCGGGACGACTGCTTCGTCGTCGGAGAGGTCAACCACCAGGCGCTGTTCCGCCGGGCGGCCGCCGTCGTGCACCACGGCAGCGCGGGTACGACGACGACCGCCGCCGGGGCCGGCACACCTCAGGTGGTGGTGCCCCAGGGAGCCGGGGATCAGCCGTACTGGGCGGGCCGGGTGGCCGACCTGGGCATCGGCGCGGCCCACGACGGTCCGACCCCGACCGTCGAGTCCCTGTCGGCCGCGCTCCGGACGGCCTTGACCCCCGAGGCCCGCGCACGAGCGGCCGCCGTGGCCGGCACGATCCGCACCGACGGGGCGAGGATGGCCGCCGGGCTCCTGCTCGACGCGGTCGGCTGACCAGGACCGTCGGGCGATTCCGCCTGGACCACGCGGGGTCGTCCGGGCCGGTCGGCCGCCCCCTGCGGTTCCTTGGGGCCTGGCGTCAGAGTCCCTCCCGGTCGGTGGGGCCTGGCACGCACAACCGGGTCAGAGCGTCTCGCTGAGCGAGTCCGCCAGGCGCCGCCGCGCCGCACGGGTCGCCGGCAGCGCCGCCGCCGCCACCGCACCCAGTACGGCTCCGACGACCACCGTCACCAGCACCGGCAGGGAGGGCAGTCGGGCGATGCCCGCACCGATCCCGCTCGACGCGCCCTGCGTGTCCACCAGCCAGCTGCCGGCAAGCGCACCCACCACCGTCCCCACCACCGCGGAGACGAGCGCGGTCAGACCGGCGGCCGTCACGATCATCGCCCCGATCTGCCGGGGCGTCAGCCCGATGGCCTTCAGCGCGAGCAGGTCCCGGCCCCGGTCGCGTACGCCGGTGCTGATCAGCGTGAGCAGTTCGGTCAGCCCGATCAGTGCCAGTACCGCGATCAGGGCGGCGATCACTCCGCGGGCCGGCTCGAGCCGGTCGGCGGGATTGGGCGTCTCCCTGATCTCCAGCGTGCCGCCCGCCGCCAAGGCGAGCTCGCCGCTCACCGCCCGCGGGTCCGCCTCCTCGCGCAGCACCAGGGCGTGGTAGGCGGGGCGCAGTTGCGGATCGCGTTCCCGCAGGGCGTCGAGGGTCGTGGTGATCACCCGGCCGCCGGACTCGGGTTCGATGGTGCGGCCGACGAGGTGCAGGATCTGCGGCCGTCCGCCGACGGTCATCCGTACCCAGTCGCCGACTCGCACCCCGAGGAGGTCCAGCAGCCCCTGCCCGGCCACCGCCTCGTCCGGGCCGCCGACCGCGCGCCCTTCCACCACGGTGGAGGGATAGGGGTGGCGAGCCGTTCCCAGGCCGCGCAGCGTGATGGTGCCGGTCTGCCCCGGTACGAGCGCCGCCATCTCCGCGCCCGGATGGACCGCGGCGATGTCCGGGACCGTCGCGAGGGTCTTCTCCAGCTCCGAGTCCGACGGCCCCGCGGGCTGCTCGGCCCGTACGGTCAGTGCGGCGGGGCGTCCCACCTGCGCGGGCCGGCTGCGGAACTGGTCCAGCGTCGACCAGGCGACGAGTGCGACCGTGATGAGCAGCAGCGGCAGGGCGAGCCGGGCCACCGGTACGAGCGTCCGGCCGCGTCGCGCGAACGCCGCCCGCCACCCCAGGACCAGAGCCGGAGGCACCCGCATCCCGAGAGCCCGCCTGCCGAGTGCGGTCATCGGCGCGGCGGACGGCAGCGCGGCCCGCGCCACCGGAACCGGCGGCACCCGTCCTGCCCGCCAGGCCGAGAGGCCGGTGGCGGCGGCGATCAGCAGGACCGCGCCGCAGGGGATGCCGATCATCAGCGCGGTGTGCCCGGGGAGGTCCTGCCAGACCGCCGCCGCCTCACCGATCCGCCCCGGTATCCGCGCGCCGAGGAGGGCGATCGCCGCCGTGCCGACGGCCACGCCGAGGAGCGCGAAGGCCAGGTGCTGCACGAGGAAGCCGCGGGTCACCTGGCCGGGGGTGAACCCGATGGCTTTGAGGATGGCGATGTCCCTGAGCTGGCCCCGGACGCGGGCGCCGATCGCTCCCGACGCGGCGAGCGCCGCCGCGAGCAGCGCACCGAGCCCGAAGACGGCGAACATCTTTCCCAGGAGCCGGTCGTCGCCGCCCGCCTCGGCCCGTGCCTGCTGCCACTTGGTGACCTGTGCCACCCGGTCGGCGCCGAGTACAGTCACCGCGCGCTGGACGATGAAGTCGGTGTCGCCCGGATCCTCCAGGCGCAGCCCCACGCTCTGCCCGGTGTCTTCCCGCGCGATCTCGTCGAGCGTGCCGGGCAGCACCCAGCCGATGCCGGGTCCGTCGCCCGGCTGGTAGCGGGGCTCGGCCACCTCGGCGATCCCGCCCACCCGCAGCAGGTGCGGGGCACCGTCCGGTCCGGTGACGCGCACCGTGTCGCCCGGCTCCGCCCACAACGCCCGCGCGACCGAATCCTCCAGTACGACGCTGCCGTCCCGGTCGCCGTCGTCCGGCCGGGCGAGCCAGCCGCCCGCGGTGACGAGTGGCCGCCCCGTCTCCGGGGGCGCCGCCTCGGCCGCGCGCAGCGTCACCCCGACCCGGGCGCCACGGGACTCGACCGTCGTGGCCGCCGTGCGGTACGGACCGGAGAGGGCCGCGACGCCGTCCACGCCGGACAGGGCGTCCATGTCCGCCCCGCCCCGGGTGTGCAGCCAGATGTGCGCGCCCTGGGACTGGTTGAAAACGCGCTGCCAGGGGTTCGCGGCGTAGCTGAACAGCGCACCGGCCAGCAGGAGCGAGGCGATGACCCCGGCGCTGGCCAGGACGACGAAGAGGGCTTCCCCGCGATGTGCGCGGAAGTCGGCCTGCGCCCAGCGCAGAGTGGCCCGCACGGTCACTCCTTGAGTTCGAGTACGCCGGAGACGCCGCCGCCCGGCCCGCGCCGCCCGCCGCCGAGCTGCGCGTCGTCGGCTATGCGTCCGTCGAAGAAGCTGATGACGCGGTCGGCGGCGCTGGCCATCCGGGCGTCGTGGGTGACCATCATGATCGTCTGGCCGCGCTGGTGGAACCGGGAGAGCAGCCGCAGCACCTCGCGGGTGCCCTTGCTGTCGAGGCTGCCGGCCGGTTCGTCGGCGAGCAGCAGCGTGGGGTGGTTGACCAGCGCTCGGGCGAGCGCGACCCGCTGCTGTTCGCCGCCCGACAGCTCGCCGGGCATCGACCGTTCGCGGCCTTCCAGCCCCAGTTCGGCGAGCAGCTCGGCGCGGGAGTCGCGGGCGGCCTTCGGAGAGGCGCCGGCGAGCAGGGCGGGCAGTTCGACGTTGTCGGCGACGGTGAGGTTGGAGACCAGGTTGAAGAACTGGAAGACGACGCCGATGCTGCGGCGCCTGAGGACCGCCCAGCGGGCCTCTCGGTAGGCGTCGACCCGTTCCCCGCCGAGCCACAGCTTCCCGCTGTCGGGCCGCTGGAGGCCGCCGATCAGATGCAGCAGCGTGGACTTGCCGGCCCCCGACGGCCCGGTGACCGCGACGAACTCGCCCGGCTGGACGGACAGGTCCACCCCGCGCACGGCGGGCACCGGAGCGCCCTCGCCGTAGTGCGTCTTGGTCAGGCCCTCGGCACGCACGATGGGCACCGCAGGAGCGGTGGTGGCGTCGTCGCTCATTCCAGCTCCTCCTGACAGCGTTCCAGCCAGTCGAGGTCGGCCTGCAGATGCAGCATCGCGCCCTCGATCAGCAGTTGGGAGATCTTGTTGTCGCGGTCCTCGGCCGCCGCCAGCTTCGACAGGTCCCGCATGGTGTTGAGGTACTGGCGCCGCTGCTTGTTGATCAGCGCGACGGGGTCGGCCAGACCCGACCGTGGGGCGAGCGCGAGCTTCATGAAGAACTCGTCCCGTACCCGGGGCTCCTCCGCGGTGTCCTCGAACCAGGCCAGCACGGCCTCGCGCCCGGCGTCCGTCAGCTTGTACGTGCGCTTGTTGGGCCGGCCCGACTGCTCTACGTCCTCGCCCTCGATCAGGCCGCTCTTCTCCAGCCGGCCGAGGGTGACGTAGATCTGGCCGACGTTCGGCTGAGGGTACGCGGCGCCCAGGAGCTTCTCAAGGTCCTGCTTCAGCTCGTAACCGTGCGCAGGGCTACGGGTGAGGAGCGCAAGGAGCGCCAGCCGCAACGCGCTCCCCTCCTTCCCGCTCCGTAGTCAACTGTTCACCCGGCACCGGACCGATCGGCGCCCGAGTCCGTCTCGTCTGCCTGGGCGTCTAGTATCGCCCATGCCTAACGGGTATATATGGGCCACGATGGTCGGCGGCGCAGCCGGATCGCGCACTGGGAGGAATCTATGCGGTGGATGCATGCCGCGGGTAGAGCTCTCCTGGTCGCGGCGGTGGTGCTCGCGGGCTACGCCGGTTTCGGCGTCCGCGACGACGCGGGCGGGGGTGCGGCCTCCGAGGGGCGCGGCCCCCTGACGCTCGTGACGGCGGGCGATCTGACCGACTACCTCTCGCCGCTGCTCGACGACTGGAACCGCGACCACCCCGACGAGCGCGTCACCCTCGTGGAACTGCCCGACTCGGCCGACGAGACCCGGGCCCAGATGATCAGCGAGCTGCGATCGGGGCGCGACCGGTTCGACGTGCTGAACATCGACGTCGCCTGGACGTCCGAGTTCGCGGCGGCCGGATGGATCTCCCCCCTGGAGCGGGACCGCTTCCCCCTGGACGCGTTCCTGCGGCCGGTCGTCGACACCGCGACCTTCGACGGGCGGCTGTACGCGGTTCCGTACGTCACGAACGCCGGACTGCTCTACTACCGCAAGGACATCCTGGACCGGGAGGGCGAGCAACCGCCGCGCACCTGGGCCGAGCTGGTGCGCCAGGCGCGCACCCTCGCGCCGAAGCACGGACTGGACGGCTATGCGGGCCAGTTCCTGCCGTACGAGGGACTCACCGTCAACGTCACCGAGGCCGTGCACTCGGCGGGCGGTTCGATCCTGCGCGACGACGGCGCCCGGGTGACCGTGGACTCCGACGCGGCGCGCGCCGGACTGCGCTTCCTCGCGGACGGGGTGCGGGACGGCTGGATCCCCCGCGAGGCCCTCGGGTACAAGGAGGAGGAGTCCCGGCAGGCGTTCCAGGACGGCCGGCTGCTCTTCCTGCGGAACTGGCCGTACGTGTACGCCGACGCGAGCGCCGAGGGGTCGAAAATCGCGGGCCGGTTCGGCGCAGTGCCGCTGCCCGGACCCGACGGGCCCGGCACCAGCGTGCTGGGCGGCTCCAACCTCGCCGTGAGCAGCCGTGCGCGGCATCCGGCGTCGGCAGCCGATCTGATCTCCTACCTCACCAGTGAACGGGTCCAGCGGCGCGTGCTCACCGAGGGCTCGCTGCCGCCGGTGCGCGCCGCGCTGTACGAGGACCCCGAGCTGATCCGCGCGTATCCGTACCTGCCGACGCTCCGGCAGAGTGTGCTGTCGGCGGTGCCGCGCCCGAAGAGTCCGCGCTACGACCAGGTGAGCCTGGCCGTACAGGCCGTGGCGCAGGACGTGATGGCTCTGCGCCAGACGCCCGAGGAGGCGGCGGCGCGGCTCGCGCGCGAGCTCGGGACGATCTCCCGCAGGGGCTGATCCGCCGCAGGGCCCGATCTCCCGCAAGGCTTGATCCCACCTCTCCGTCTTCTTCTCCGTCCTCCAAGGGTCTCTACTTACATGTTAAGTAGAGACCCTTCGTTTGTGCATAGGACATTCCTGAGCAAACCACCCCAGCTTTTCACTGTTTCTGGACACATCGTTGACACCTTCCAGTCAGCGCTACTTAACATGCATGCATAACAGCGCACCGATCTGGGGCGCTCTCGCATTCAGCAGAAACAGGTCGACGCGAGATGCTCAGCACCCTTCCGGCCGGCATCGGCCACCCCTCCCGCAGTGCCGCCCCCTCCGATCCCTGGTGGCGCGACGCGGTGATCTACCAGGTCTACGTCCGCAGCTTCCTCGACAGCACCGGGGACGGTGTCGGTGACCTGGCCGGCGTACGGGCCGGGCTTCCCTACCTGCGGAAGCTCGGTGTCGACGGCATCTGGCTCAGCCCCTTCTACCCCTCGCCGCAGCACGACCACGGCTACGACGTCGCCGACTACTGCGGCGTCGACCCCGTGTACGGCGATCTCGCCGAGTTCGACCGGCTGGTGTCCGACGCCCGCCGGCTCGGGCTCAAGCTGCTGCTCGACATCGTCCCGAACCACTGCTCCAGCGAGCACCCGTGGTTCCGCGACGCGCTCGCCGCGGGGCCGGGCAGTGCGGCGCGCTCCCGCTTCCACTTCGCCCCCGGCCGCGGCCCGGACGGAGCCGAGCCGCCCAACAACTGGCGCGCCATGTTCGGTGGCCCCGCCTGGAGCCGGACCACCGAACCCGACGGCGCCCCCGGAGAGTGGTACCTGCACCTCTTCACGCCCGAGCAGCCCGACCTGAACTGGCGCAACCCCGTCGTGGGCGACGACTTCGAGCGGGTGCTGCGCTTCTGGCTGGACCGCGGTGTCGACGGGTTCCGCATCGACGTCGCCGCCGGACTCTTCAAGCACGCCGAGCTGCCCGACTCGGACGACCCCGGAGCCGACGAACGGGCCCGCGACGCCGTCAACCAGCTGGCCTGGAACCAGCCCGAGGTCCACGACGTATGGCGCCGCTGGCGCGCGGTCTGCCAGGAGTACACCGCCCGGGACGGCCACGAGCGGCTGCTGGTCGGCGAGGTGTCCGTGCCCACCGCACGCGAGCACGCCGAGTACGTCCGACCCGACGAACTCCACCAGGCGTTCTTCTTCGACCTGCTCAGCGCCCCCTGGGACGCCGGCGCCTTCCGCGCCACCATCACCGAGGCGATGCGCGACATCGCCGGCACCGGCTCCACCGTCACCTGGGTCCTCAACAACCACGACCAGGTCCGCACGGTCACCCGCTACGCCGGAGAGCCCGGGGTGGAAGGCAGCGGACTCGGAGCCGCCCGCGCCCGCGCCGCGGCCCTCCTGATGCTCGCCCTGCCCGGCGCCGCCTACGTCTACCAGGGCGAGGAGCTCGGCCTCCCGGAGGTCCTGGACCTGCCCGACGAGGTCCTCACCGATCCGATCTTCCGGCGCACCGGCAGCCGCAAGCACGTGCGGGACGGCTGCCGCGTGCCGCTGCCCTGGTCCGGGCACGCCTCCCCGTTCGGCTTCAGCCGGGAGGCGGTCGCCGCCAAGCCGTGGCTGCCGCAGCCCGAGTGGTTCGCCGAGCACGCCACCGACCGTGCCCTGGCCGACACCCGTTCCTTCTGGCACCTCTACCGCGACGGTCTCCAGCTGCGGCGCACCCTGCCGCAGCTCGGCGACGGCACCCTGCGCTGGCTGGACGCCCCCGAGCACGTGCTGGCGATCGTCCGCGGCGACGGCCTGGTCTGCGCGGTCAACTTCGGCACGGAGCCGGTGCCCGCCCCGGTCCCCGGGACTCCGCTGCTCGCCAGCGGCCCCTGCCCCGACGGTGTGCTCCCCGCAGCGACCGCCGCCTGGTGGACGGCCGAGTGCCCCGGCCCCGTGGGCCCCGGCGAACCCGATGCCGGCCCGTCCTCCTCCGGCCACCGCCCCCTGACCTTCCCGACCCCGCGCGAAAACCCCTCCCAGTGAAGCCAGGACCCACCCCGTAGCCCCGGACTTCCTCGAAAGGACCCACGATGCGACGACTCAGCAAGACGACCCGACGGACCACGGCCACCGCGACGGCGGCCCTCGCCCTCGCCCTCGGCGCCACCGCATGCGGCGGCGCCACCGGACCCGCGAGCGGAGGCGAACTCGGCGGCCAGACCGTGACCGTGGCGGGCGTCTGGACCGGCAGCGAGCAGGAGAACTTCAAGAAGGTCCTGGACGCCTTCACCGAGAAGACCGGAGCCAAGACGGTCTTCGTCCCCTCCGGCGACAACGTCTCCACCTTCGTGGGAAGCAAGATCGAAGGCGGTAACGCCCCCGACGTGGTGATGGTCCCCCAGGTGGGCGTGCTCCAGCAGTTCGTGAAGGAGGGCTGGCTCCTCCCCCTCTCCGACCAGACCGCCAAGACGGCGGACTCCACCCTCGCCCCGGTGTGGAAGAACTACGGCACGGTCGACGGCACGTATTACGGCCTCTACTTCAAGGCCGCCCACAAGTCCACCGTCTGGTACGCCCCCGAGGCCTTCACCCAGGCCGGCGTCAGCGAGCCGAAGAGCTACTCCGACATGCTGAAGGCGGGCCGCACCCTCGCCGACTCCGGCCGCCCGGCCTTCGCGATAGCCGGCGAGGACGGCTGGACCCTCACCGACTGGTTCGAGAACATCTACCTCTCCCAGGCCGGGCCGGAGAAGTACGACCAGCTCGCCCAGCACAAGCTCAAGTGGACCGACGAAAGCGTCGTCCGGGCGCTGACCACCCTCGGGGACCTGTTCAAGGACAAGCAGCTCGTCGCCGGCGGGGCCCAGACGGCGCTGAGCACCGACTTCCCCACGTCGGTCGCGCAGGTCTTCGGCCCCGAGCCCAAGGCGGGCATGGTCTACGAGGGCGACTTCGTCGGCGGCGTCGCCAAGGGCCAGTTCGGCAAGAAGCTCGGGCAGGACGCCAAGTTCTTCCCGTTCCCCTCGGTCGACGGCGGCAGGGCGCCGGTCGTCAGCGGCGGTGACGCGGCCGTCGTCCTCAAGGACGCGAAGAACAGCAAGGCCGGCATGAAGCTGGTCGAGTTCCTGTCCGGAGCCGAGGCGGCCGAGGTCTGGGCCGGCGCGGGTGGCTTCCTGTCCCCGAACAACGAGGTCGACTTCGCCTCGTACGGCGACGACACCACCCGCAGCACCGCCAACTCGCTCATCGCGGCGGGCAACTCGATCCGCTTCGACATGTCGGACCAGGCCCCGGCCGCGTTCGGCGGTACCAAGGGGGCGGGCGAGTGGAAGCTCCTCCAGGACTTCCTGCGCGACCCGTCGGACCCGCAGGGCACGGCCGCGAAGCTCGAGGCCGAAGCCGCCAAGGCCTACGGGAACTGAGGCGCTCCCCATGGCTGACGCCCTGACCGCCCGCGCCGCGACGAACCCGCGGCGCCTGGCGCAGAGAAAGAAACGCCGCCTCGCCGTCGTGTTCGTCCTGCCGTCCCTGCTGCTGCTCGGCGCCCTGGTCGTCTACCCGGTCGTCTTCTCCGTGGGCCGCAGCTTCTTCGACGCCGGCGGCGAACGCTTTGTCGGAGCCGGGAACTACGCGGCGATCCTCCACGACCCGGCCACCCTCAAGGCCATCCGCAACAGCACCATCTGGGTCGTCGTCGCCCCGCTCCTGCTGACCGGGCTCGGGCTGATGCTCGCCGTGCTCACCGAGAAGGTGCGCTGGGCCACCGCGTTCAAGCTGGTGCTCTTCCTGCCGATGGCCGTGTCGTTCCTCGCCGCGGGCATCATCTTCCGGCTCGCCTACGAACAGGACCCGGACCGGGGCGTGCTCAACGCCGCCGTCGTCGGCGTCCACGACACCTTCGCCGACCGTGCCGCCTATCCGACGGCCCGTGCCCGCGAGGGCCACGGTCTGACCGGCAGGGCGGGCGGCCCGTACAGCACCGAGGGCAACCTGCGTCCCGGCCGCTCGGTCAGCCTCGGATTCGTCGGGGTGGCACCCGACGCGATGCCCGCCGGAGCGAAGGCGGCAGCCGACGCCGTGGCCGGTGCCGACTCCATCGCGGGCGCCGTCTACCTCGACTTCGCCCCGGGCGGCGCCGGTACGCCGGGCACGGTCGACCCGGGAGAGAAGGGGCTGCCCGGCATGACGGTCGAGGCCGTACGGGACGGCCGGGTGGCCGCGACCGCCACCACGGCCGACGACGGGTCGTTCCGCCTCACCGGCCTGGCCGACGGCGAGTACACCGTCAGACTGCCCACGGCCAACTTCGCGGCCCCCTACCAGGGCGTGAACTGGCTCAGTCCCGCACTGGTGACGCCGGCCATCATCGCCGCCTATCTGTGGGTGTGGACCGGCTTCGCGATGGTCCTGATCGGCGCCGGCCTCTCCGCCATCCCGCGCGACGCGCTGGAGGCCGCGCGGATGGACGGGGCCACGGAGGGCCAGATCTTCCGCAAGATCACCGTTCCGCTGCTCGCACCGGTGCTCACCGTCGTCTTCGTGACCCTGGTGATCAACGTGATGAAGGTCTTCGACCTCGTCTACATCATCGCGCCCGGACCGGTCCAGGAAGAGGCGAACGTACTGGCCACCCGCATGTGGCTGGTCTCCTTCGGCGGAGGCAACGACCAAGGGCTCGGCAGCGCGCTCAGCGTGGTCCTGCTCCTGCTGGTCGTCCCGGCGATGATCTTCAACATCCGGCGTTTCCGAAGGAGCGGAGCATGAGCCGCCACAGCACCATCGAGCGCCCGCCGGCCCGCCGGACGCCGGCCGCCCGGCCCGTCCCCGCCCCGTCCCCGCCCGGACCCCGCCGCAGGAGCCGGCTCTCACGCCTGCTGGGCAGCTCCGTCGTCCAGGGCGTGCTGATCCTGGTCGCCCTCGTCTGGATCACCCCACTGGCGGGCCTGTTCCTGTCCTCGATGCGCTCCGAACAGGACAACGCCTCCGAGGGCTGGTGGACCGCGCTCACCGACCCGTCCCAGCTGTCCCTGGACAACTACAGCGCCCTGCTCAAGGACTCCGGCATCGCGGCGGCCTTCGGGAACACCATCCTGATCTCCGTGCCGACCACCGTCCTGGTGGTCGCCATCGCGGCACTCGCCGGATACGCCTTCGCATGGCTGGAGTTCCCCGGCCGGGACGGGCTCTTCCTGGTGGTCGTCGGACTGCTGGTCGTCCCCGTGCAGATCGGGCTGCTGCCCGTGGCCAAACTCTTCGGCGCGGTCGGACTGTTCGGCACGATCGCGGGCGTCGTCCTCTTCCACGTCGCCTACGGCCTGCCGTTCGCGATCTTCCTGCTGCGCAACTACTTCGCCGAGATACCGCGCGAAATGCTGGAGGCCGCCCGGATGGACGGCGGCAGCGAGTGGCGGATCTTCTCCCGGCTCATCCTGCCGCTCGGCCGGCCGGCCCTCGCGAGCCTGGCCATCTTCCAGTTCCTCTGGGTGTGGAACGACATGCTCGTGGCGCTGCTCTTCGCAGACAGCGGGTCCCAGCCTCTCACGGTGGCCCTGCAGTCCCAGATGAGGCAGTTCGGAAGCAACATCGGCGTTCTCGCACCGGGGGCGTTCCTGTCCCTGGTGGTCCCGCTGATCGTCTTCTTCGCCTTCCAACGGCACTTCGTCCAGGGCGTGATGGCGGGATCGGTGAAATAGCCGCACCGGGCCCCGCACCGGGCCCCGCCCCGGGCCCTGGACCGGGCGGGCCGCGCTCACACCGCGGGCCCTGCCGCCGGCGTCTCCTCGTGGGACACGGCAGCAGGGCCCGTGTCGGGGCCCGGCGCCGAGGGCCGGCCTGCGGACGCGCCGGCCTTCTCGCCGGTCCCACCATCACCGGTGAAGTTACCCAGGGGTAGCCAGGGGTGTGCCGGGACGGTAGCGTCGGCCGCCGAGAAGGGGAGAGCCATGCCTCGTACGTTCACCGTGTCCGACAGCATCGTCGTCCAGGCCCGTCCCGCCGACGTCTACCGGCACGTCTCCGATCCCGCGCGGATGGGGGACTGGAGCCCGGAGAACCTCGGCGCCACCGTCCACGGCGGTGCCGGCGAGCCCCGCGTCGGGATGGTCTTCGACGGGCGGAACAAGCGCGGGTCCTTCCGCTGGACCACTCGCTGCACGGTGACGGCGGTCGAGAAGGACCGGCTGTTCCGATTCCGGGTGCACGCCATCGGAGTCCGGGTCCCGCGGATACCAGGCCCCATCGCCACCTGGGAGTACCGCTTCGAGCCGGTCCCGGAGGGCACCCGGGTGACCGAGACGTGGACCGACGACCGCCGCTCGTGGCCGGACTTCGCGGCCCACGCCTTCGACCGGGTCGCGACGCGTGGACACACCTTCGCCGAGTTCCAGCGCAGGAACATCAGCACCACCCTGCGCAACCTCAAGAAGGTCCTGGAGTCGGCGCCCGACAGCGCATGACGCGACCGTGGTCGGCGCCGGCCACGTGCGGACCCCCCCCAGCACCCGTTCGGACCGTGCCGGTTGCCCGGCGCACCCGCCGCCGGTGTCATGGCAGGCGAGGCCGGCCCACACGGCGCGCGGCCCGTCTTCTCCGTAAGGGAAGGGGCCGGCGATGCGCAACACCGGCATATCGGCACCCCTGCGACGCGCTGCGGGGGCGGCGGCCGGAGCCCTTGTGGCGCTGCTCTCGGCGGCCGCTGTGGCGTCGGCAGGCGTTCCGGCAAGCGTTCCGGGCGGCGGTCCGGGTGACGGCGACGACGGAGTCGTACTGCGCTGGCGTCCGTGCGCGCAGCCGGTCCGGGCGGGCTTCGAGTGCGCGGTGGCGAAAGCGCCGCTGAACCACGCCGCCCCGTCGGGCCGGACGATCGACCTGGCGGTGATCCGTCACCGGGCGGCCGTCCCGGGGCGGCGCGCCGGGACGCTGTTCTTCAACCCCGGGGGTCCCGGTGGCCCCGGGACGGTCGGACTGCCCGAGCTGTACCGCAAGTTTCCGCAGGAGCTGAAGGACCGTTTCGACATCGTCAGCTGGGACCCGCGGGGCGTCGGGGAGAGCACGGCCGTGCGCTGCTTCGACACCGCAGGGGAGGCAGCGGCCTGGCACGAGAACGTCCCGCCGTTCCCCGTGGGCGGGGAGGAGCAGCGGGCGTACACCGCCGCGTACGCCGACCTCGCGAAGCGGTGCGAGCGGCGCGATCCGCAGCTGCTGCGCCACATGTCGACCGCCGACACCGCACGCGACCTGGACCTCCTGCGCCGGGCGGTGGGGGAGGAACGGCTGCGCTACTGGGGCATCTCGTACGGCACGCTGCTCGGCGCGACGTACGCGAACCTGTTCCCCGACCGGGTCGGGCGGCTCGTGGTCGACGGCAACGTCGACCCGCGGGCGTGGACGAACCGAGGTGCGCGCGGTGAGCCCGAGCTGAACACCTTCCTGCGCCTCGGCTCGCACCTCGGCTCGGCCGGCACGCTCGCGCAGTTCCTCGGCCTCTGCGGCCGTGCGCCCGTATCAGGCTGCCCCTTCTCCGCCGGAAGCCCCGCGCAGACCCGGGCCAAGTACGACGCCCTGCTGGCCCGCCTCGCCAGGCAGCCGGTCGGACGCTGGACGTACGCCCGCGCGGTGAGTGAGGTCCGCGGCGGCCTGTACACCGTGCACCCGGGCTGGACCGGTACGGCCGACACCCTGCAGTCCCTGTGGCAGGGACGGGCCCCCGACGAGCCGCCGGCGCCGTCCGGGCCCGCCCGCTATCCGGGGTTCGAGCAGTCGCTCGCGGTCATGTGCGCCGAGAGCCCCAACCCCGCTTCCCCCGGGCGCTACGCCGGGCTGGAGGACCGTGCCGTGAAGCAGGCCGGTGCGCTCGGACGGTGGTGGGTATGGGCGAACGAGCCCTGCACCGCGTGGCCGGCCCGGGCAGCCGACCCGTACACGGGCCCGTGGAACCGGACGACCGCGCACCCGGTGCTGGTGGTCAACCCGGTGCACGACCCGTCCACGCCCTACCGCGCCGGGCAGGCGATGGCCGCAGAACTCGCCGACGCCCGGCTGCTGACGCTCGACGGATACGGGCACACCGCGCTGGACAACCCGAGCACCTGTGTGCAGCGCCATGTGGTCCGGTACGTCCTGACCGGGGTGCTGCCGCCGAAGGGGGCGCGGTGCGGGCAGGACACGCCGCCGTTCACGACGGTCCTGGAGCCGCCGTCGCGAGCCGCGCCGACGGGCGGACGGGTCGCGGGACCGTCCACACCCTGGCCGCTGCGACCCCTGGGCCGTTTCCCGGACCGGCCGGGCTGGACCGCGCTGGGGGGTGTGGAGCTCGTCCCGCAGCGTGCGCAGGGGAGTGGCGGACGGGTGAGGTGACGGCGCCGGGCGGGATGCCGGGGGTCGGGCTGCGCGCCCCGGCTCTGCGCCGCAGCGGGCCAGCCGCCGTCCGCCTCGCCGCCCTGGGCGCGCGCCATGGCCATGGCCGCTCGGCGTCCGGACAACCGGTCCCTCCTGACCCGGTCCCCTCCGCTCAGCGGCTGCCGTCCGAACCGGAGG
>NZ_JBSGZI010000030.1:0-75229 GCF_053610945.1 Streptomyces sp. NPDC054849 | reverse complement strand
GAACCGGCCGGTTCGGGAGGCGCCCCTGTGTCGTATACGAAAATCGGCTGAGCGGGTCAGCGCATCTTTCCGCCGCGCGGCATCTTCATGCCCTTGGGCATCGGGCCCTTCGGCAGCGGCATGTTGCTCATGAGATCGCCCATGGCACGCAGCTTGTCGTTGACCTGGGTGATCTGCGGGCCGGTCAGCACGCGCGGCAGCTTGAGCAGGGTGGTGCGCACCTTCTTGAGCGGCACCTCGCCCTCGCCCGTCCCCACGATGAAGTCGTGCACGGGCACGTCCGGCATGATCCGGGCCAGCTTCTTCTTCTCGTTCCCGAGCAGCGGCTTCACGCGGTTCGGGTTGCCCTCGGCGATCAGCACCACACCGGCCTTGCCGACGGCCCGGTGGACGATGTCCTGTTGCCGGGTCATCGCGACGGCCGGGGTGGTCGTCCAGCCCCGTCCCACGTTGTCCAGTACGGCCGCGGCCGCACCCGGCTGTCCCTCCATCTGCCCGAAGGCAGCCCGCTCGGCCCGTCGTCCGAAGACGATCGCCATCGCGAGGAACGCCACGAGGAAGCCCAGGATGCCCAGGTAGATCTCGTGGCCGATCAGGAAGCCGATCGCAAGAAAGACACCGAAGGTGACGATTCCCACGCCCGCGACGATCAGACCGACCTTCGGGTCGGCCTTGCGCGTCATCTTGTACGTCAGGGCGATCTGCTTCAGTCGCCCGGGGTTCGCAGCAGTCTCTGCGTTTGACTTCCTCGCCATGAAAAGAAGTTTACGTGGCCTGCGGGGTTCGGGTAGCCGCGGCCTCAAGTACGTGTTCGGTTTCGACCCGGTCCTTGGCCCTGCGGCGATCCTCGAGGACCGCCGTCCAGGCGTTGCGGCGGGCTCCGCTCATCAGCAGCGACTCGATGCCCCGGAAGGCGTCGGAGACGGAGGGGATGGCGATGGCGCGTACGGGCGCGGCCTGCATGATGTCGATCCCTTTCACGGTGCCGATGAGTGCGGTGCGTGGAGCAATCGTCACTGACTGGTGTTACTACCGCATGACCGGGCGGTCAAACGTGATGAAACATTGACGCGGCCCGCCGGGCTCTTCCTGAAAAGAGCCTAGGGGCCGCGCCGATGCGGTGTTACCGACTGGTAAAGTCTGTGCGCGAGTTCACACGGTCGCGCGCTTCTCCATCGCCTGCTGGTAGAGACGTCCCGCGCGGTAGGAGGACCGGACCAGGGGACCGGACATCACACCGGAGAAGCCGATCTCCTCGGCCTCCTTCGCCAGCTCCACGAACTCGGCCGGCTTCACCCAGCGCTCGACGGGGTGGTGCCGCGGCGAGGGCCGCAGGTACTGGGTGATGGTGATGAGCTCGCAGCCGGCCTCGTGCAGGTCCTTCAGGGCCTGCGAGACCTCCTCGCGCTCCTCGCCCATGCCGAGGATCAGGTTCGACTTGGTGACCAGGCCGTAGGCGCGGGCCTTGGTGATCACCTCGAGGGAGCGCTCGTAGCGGAAGCCGGGGCGGATCCGCTTGAAGATCCGCGGCACCGTCTCGACGTTGTGCGCGAAGACCTCGGGGCGGGAGGCGAAGACCTCCTCCAGCAGCTCCGGGACCGCGTTGAAGTCGGGGGCCAGCAGCTCGACCTTGGTGTGGCCGGTCTCGCGGCCCGCCGTCTGCTGGTGGATCTGGCGCACGGTCTCCGCGTACAGCCAGGCGCCGCCGTCGGCCAGGTCGTCGCGAGCGACGCCCGTGATGGTGGCGTAGTTCAGGTCCATCGTGACCACGGACTCGCCGACGCGGCGCGGCTCGTCACGGTCCAGCGCCTCGGGCTTGCCCGTGTCGATCTGGCAGAAGTCACAGCGCCGGGTGCACTGGTCGCCACCGATGAGGAAGGTGGCCTCGCGGTCCTCCCAGCATTCGTAGATGTTGGGGCAACCGGCTTCCTGGCACACCGTGTGCAGTCCTTCGCCCTTCACCAGGGCCTGCATCTTGGTGTACTCGGGACCCATCTTCGCCCGGGTCTTGATCCACTCGGGCTTGCGCTCGATGGGGGTCTGGCTGTTCCGGACCTCCAGGCGCAGCATCTTGCGTCCGTCGGGTGCGACTGCGGACACGACCGGCTCCCTGTGACTTCGATTGTTCGGGCGCCCACCAGGGTACGCCCGTAATTTCGTACGCTCTTACGTCGGCCAACCTGCGAGGGGCCGACCGCATTCCCCGGCCGCTAGGCGCCCGCGGCCGGCTCCGTCTCCCGGGGCCGCAGCTCCGCGTGCTCCAGCACGTCCCTCAGGTGGCGTTCGACGACGGGCAGCACCTCGGCGATGGAGATCTCGCGGCCCAGCTCGTAGGAGAGCGAGGTCACACCCGCGTCCCGGATGCCACAGGGCACGATCCGGTCGAACCAGGTGTTGTCGGGGTTCACGTTGATCGCGAAGCCGTGCATCGTGACGCCCTTGGCGACGCGGATGCCGATGGCGGCGAGCTTGCGGTCCTCGCGGCGCTGGCCGGCGTTGGACGGGGCGTACTCGGGCCCGTTGAGCCGCGCGTCGAACTCCTCGTCGTGCAGCCGCGGGTCGAAGTCCAGGGAGAGACCGCCGATCTTCGGGCGGTCCTCGACGGGGTCGCCGAGCACCCAGACGCCGCTGCGTCCCTCGACGCGGGTGGTCTCCAGGCCGAACTCGGCGGCGGTGCGGATCAGCGCCTCCTCCAGGCGGCGGACGTGGGCGACCACGTCCACCGGGCGGGGCAGCTTCATGATCGGGTAACCGACCAGCTGGCCCGGGCCGTGCCAGGTGATCTTGCCGCCGCGGTCCACGTCGACCACGGGCGTGCCGTCGAGCGGGCGCTCGCTGGGGTCGGTGCGCCGGCCCGCGGTGTAGACCGGCAGGTGCTCCAGCAGGAGGCAGGTGTCCTCGATCTCGTCCGCGAAGCGGGCCGCGTGCACCCTGCGCTGCTCTTCCCAGGCCCGGGTGTACTCGACGGATTCCGGCCCGAAGCCCAGATGGACAAACCCAAGCTCAGCCACCGCAGCGCCTCCTCGTTGAACCTGCTGTGTGCACGTACTTCCCCGAGCAAGGGTACGGCGACCCCTACGGTCCCCTTCAGGGCCCCGGTCAGGCTCGCCTCGGGGGCTGGTCAGGCGGCTGATCGGCGGTCGGCCGGTCCGCTGCGGGCTCCGGCTCCGGCGGGGGCCCCGGCAGCTGCTTCGGCCGGCGCCGGCCCCTCGGCGGCCGGTCCGGGTCCTCGTCCGCGCGCGGAAGCCGCCGGTGGCCCTCCGAGTGGTCGTTGACCCAGCCACACACCCCGCACGCGTACCGCCCGTCGAGCCCCGCGATGTACGTGCCGCAGCGCCGGCACTCCGCCTCGGTCAGCTCGGGCGGGGGCAGCGGGGCGGTGGATTCGGTTCGCTCCTCGGGGAGGTGCGCCCTGGGGGGCCGAGGGGTCATGAACGGCAGCCTATGTGGGCGGAGGGGGGCCGTCCGTAAAGGGCCCCACCCATTCTGCACACGATCGGATGAATGTGGGACAGAGAGGGCGGCATGAGCGAAGTTCGCCGCTACATTCACGCCGTTCACAGGGCCGGGACTCCGGTCCGTCACGTCAGGAGACCGTGGAGCCGATGACGGAACGACCTGCCCAGCGCGTCCCCAACCGGCAGCTCGCGGCGCTGATCGCGGAAGCCGGGTTCTCCAACGCCGGGCTCGCCCGCCGCGTCGATCAGCTCGGCCTGGAACACGGTCTCGATCTGCGGTACGACAAGACCTCCGTGACCCGGTGGCTGCGCGGGCAGCAGCCGCGCGGAACCACCCCCGCACTGATCGCCGAGGTTTTCACCCGGCGCCTCGGGCGGCGGCTCTCCGCGCAGGACCTGGGCCTGGACGCCTGCGCGCCCGTGTACGCGGGGCTGGAGTTCGCGGCCACCCCGGAGGAGGCCGTGGACATCGCGAGCGGCCTGTGGCGCAAGGACTCCGGCTCCCACGCGGAGCTGCGGAAGATCGCCTTCACCCCGGCCGGGCTGGTCGTGCCGAGCCGGGACTGGCTGATCGGGCGGGCCGACGAGAGGGTGAGCCGGGGCGCGGAACCGGCGGCTGCCCGCGTCCCCCTGCAGGGCCGGGCCTCGGTCCCCCGGCAGCGGCAGATCGACCGGGGGCCCGGGCAGCGGGTGACGGGCGGCGACATCGCGGCGCTGAGATCCGTGAGCGAGCTGTTCCAGACCCTGGACCAGGCCTACGGCGGGGGGCACGCCCGCCAGGCGCTCGTGCGGTATCTGGAGCACGAGGCCGAGCCGATGCTGCGCGGGACGTACGGGGAGACCACCGGGCGGCGGCTGTTCTCGGCCGCCGCCGACCTGACCCGGCTTGCGGGCTGGACCTCGTACGACATCGCCGCGCACGGGCTCGCCCAGCGGTACTTCGTGCAGGCCCTGCGGCTCGCGCAGGCGGCCGCGGACCGCCCCTACGGCTCGTACGTGCTCGTCACCATGAGCCGGCAGGCGGTCTACCTCGGCCACGGCCGCGAGGCGGTGCAGCTGGCCCGGGTGGCCCAGCAGGGCGTCGGCTCCGGTCCGCCGCCCGTGGTGCAGGCGCTGCTGCACTCGGCGGAGGCGCGCGGGCACGCGGTCCTCGGCGAGGTCCGGGCGTCGACGGCCTCCCTCGTGCGGGCGGAGCGCGCGCTGGGGGCCGCCCGGCCGGGGGACGACGTGCCGCACTGGGCCCGGTTCTACGACGAGGCGCAGCTGGCGGACGAGTTCGGGCACTGCCACCGGGACCTCCAGCAGTACCGGGCCTCGGCGCAGCACGCGGAGCGGTCCCTGCAGCTGAGGGCGCCGGGGTACGCGCGGTCCCGGCTGTTCTGCCGGGTGGTGCTGGCCACGGCACGGCTGGGGCTGGGCGAGCTGGACCAGGCGTGCGCGCTGGGCGCGGAGGCGGCGCAGCAGGCGATGGAGATGCGGTCGGTGCGCGCGGTGGAGTACGTACGGGACTTCGAGCGGCGGCTGGAGCCGTACCGGGACGCCTCGGCCGTGCGGACGTACCGGGACCGGGTGGCGGCCCTGTCCTGAGAGGCGGGCTCCGCCACCGGGAGCCGGACCGGCGCAACCGGCCGGACCGGCGGGAAGGCCGACGGGACCGGCGGGGACCGGCACGGGCCAACAGACGGGCCCCGGGTCCGCGGCGCACGGCAGGGGCCCGGATCCGCGACGCGGGCCGGGCCCCTGTGTCGTACGGGGTTCTCAGGCCGCCACCGGAAGCGCCGGCTCCGGGGTGACCGGAAGCGGGATGCCGAAGTCACGCAGGACGGCCCCGCAGGCGCGGCGGGCCGAGTGCAGGGCCCCCTGGACGGTGTTGGTGTCGCGGTGGTCCCCGCACACGTACAACCCCGCCAGCACCCGTACCGGGCGCCGCAGGTCGTGGGGCGGGGGCATGGCGGGGACGGCCTCAGGGGTGTGGTGGACGGCGAGCAGCTCCCATTCCCGGGTGGCGGTGTCGTAGAGCCGGGCGAGGCGCGAGGCGACCGTGCGCAGCGGTGGCGGCGGGCCGAGCACGGTGCTGGTCACCAGGCTCCGGCCGGCCGGGGCCCGCGTCGGGTCGACCGCGCTCATGACGGCGGTGTGGGAGACGGGCCACCGCGGGTCCCCGTCCAGGATCAGCGAGCCGTCCCGTGGCAGGGGGGCGGCGGTGGCGTGGTGCAGGACGGTGACCTCGTGGAAGGCGGGCACGCGCAGGCCGGGCAGGAGCTCGGCGGCGGCGCGGGCGCCGGTGGCCAGGAGGACGGAGCGGCAGCGGAAGTCGCCGTGTTCCCCGGTGGTGACCAGGTTGGTGGCCACCGACCTGACCCGGACCCCGGTACGGACGGTGCCGGGCGGCAGGGTGGCGGCGAGCAGTTCGGGCAAGGCCGCCGCGCCGCCCTCCGGCACGGCGAGGCGGCCGCGGGCGAAGGTGCGCAGGGCGAGGTCGGCGACCCGGCTGGAGGTGGTGAGATCCGGGTCGCGGAGCAGGGCGGCGAGCAGCGGCCGGAGCACCCCGTTGAGGGTGCGCGGTGGCAGCCCCCGGGAGCGCAGGGCGGCGTGCGCGGTGCGTTCGGGACGGGCGAGCAGCCTGTCCTCGGGCAGGGCGGCGAGCCGGCCGAGGGCGGCGCTGAGCCGGGCCTGATCGAGGGAGCCACTGGCCAGGGCCCGGGCCGGGGTCAGGGCCCCGGCCCGCAGCTGTTTGCCGTCGGTGTGGACCAGGACCCCTGCGGTGAAGGGGCGCAGGGTCAGGGTCTGGAGTCCGGGGGTGCGTTCGAGTTCCGTGTACGAGGTGTTGAGCAACTGGCCGATCCGGTCCAGGCGGAATCCGTCGGCCGACTCGGTGGCCATCCGTCCGCCGGGGTCGCCCGCGGCCTCCAGGACGGTGACCGTGACACCTGCTGCGATCAGGTGGTGCGCTGCCGCGAGTCCTGAGACTCCGGCTCCTACGATGACGACGTCCGCATGGTGTGCGGCATGGTGTGCGCTGCTGAGCACGTGCCCCTCCCCGAGGTCGGCGCGGCTGTGTGGGGATCCTCCTTCCCTCAACCGGCTCCAGGGGAACCCGAGTTCGGCGGGGTATTACGGTCGACTCCGGTCGCACAACGGTCGCATCCGGGTCACGAACAGTCGCACGGCGGTCGCACACGGACCTCAGAGCGCAGCGCGGATGGCCTGCTCGATGCCGGGATCGCGGAAGGTGAAGCCGGACGTGAGCAGCCGGGCGGGCAGGGCCCGCTGACTGCCCAGCACGTCCTCGGAGAACTCCCCGAGGTAGACGCGCAGGGCCACGGCCGGTACGGGCAGCAGCGCGGGCCGCCGCAGCACCCGGGCCATGGCCGCGGTGACCTGGCGGTTGGTCAGCGGTTCGGGGGCGGTGAGGTTGACCGGGCCGCAGAGGCCGGGTGTGTCGATGATGTGGCGCAGGGCCGCGATCTCGTCCCGGAGAGAGATGTACGACCAGTACTGGCGGCCGTTGCCGAGCCGGCCGCCGACACCGGCCCGGAAGAGGGGGAACATCCGGCCCCAGGCCCCGCCCTCCCGGGCGACGACCAGGCCGGTACGGGCGAACGCGGTACGGATCCCGGCCTCCCGGGCCGGGGCGGCCGCCGCCTCCCACTCCACGCAGACCGAGGGCAGGAAGCCGGGCCCGGCGGGGGCGTCCTCGTCCACCGCCCGCTCGCCGGTGTCCCCGTAGAACCCGACCGCCGAACCGCTGACGAGCACGGCGGGCGGCTCGTCGAGCGCGGCGAGGGCCTGTGCGAGGGCGGCGGTCCCGCGCACCCGGCTGTCCCGGATCTCCTTCTTGTACGCGGCGGTCCACCGGTGGTCCCCGACCCCGGCCCCCGCCAGGTGCACGACGGCCCCGCAGCCGGCCAGCCCGCCGGGGTCGACGAAGCCGCGCGCGGGATCCCACCGCGCCTCGTCCGCGCGGACGGGCTCCCGCCGCACGAAACGCACCACCTGGTGGCCGTCCGCCCGCAGGGACCGCACGAGTGCACTGCCGATGAGCCCGGTCGCCCCGGTGACTGCGATACGCATGCCCCCATCCTGCCGGGTCGCCGCCGCGGGCTCGGCGCGTTCGGGGCGCGTGCCCTGACGGGCGGGCGTCACTCCACGGCGCTCCGCGCGCCCGTGCCTCGATCGCCGGCGGGGCGGAAAGACCCCTGCTCCGCCCGGACCCGGTCCTCAAACGCCGGACGGGCTGACCAGTCCGGCCCCGCCGGCGTGTGAGGCGCGGGGTCCGCGCGGGTCAGCGCCCCGGTGCCGTACGGAGCCCGCTGCCCGCCCGCACGCCCGACGCGGTCACGCGGTGCCGAGCCACGTGCCCACCGCGTAGGTGACGGCCATCGCCAGCGCACCCCCGGCAACGTTGCGCAGCACCGCCCGCCCCACCGGCGCACCTCCCAGCCGCGCACTCACCACCCCGCACAGCGTGAGCGCGGCGAGCACGGCCGCCACCGTCACGGGCACCCTCTCCGACGCCTCCGGCAGGACGATCGCCAGCAGCGGCAGCAGCGCCCCCACCGTGAAGGCGACGAGGCTGGCGAAGGCCGCGTGCCACGGATTGGCCAGCTCGTCCGGATTGATCCCGAGCTCCACCCGGGCGTGGGCCCGCAGCGCGTCCCGCGCCGTCAGCTGCTCGGCGGCCTCCCGGGCCACCGTTCGGCTCAGCCCTCGCGCTGCGAGCAGTTCGGTGAGTTCGTCGAGCTCCGCCTCCGGCTCCTCGGCCAGCTCCCGGCGTTCCAGATCGAGCGCGGCCCGTTCGGAGTCCCGCTGGGAGCTGACGGAGACGTACTCCCCGGCCGCCATCGACAGCGAGCCCGCCAGCAGCCCGGCGACACCCGCCGCCAGGATCGCCGGGCGGGAGGTGGTGGCCCCGGCCACGCCGACCACCAGACCCGCGGTGGAGATGATCCCGTCGTTGGCGCCGAGCACTCCCGCACGCAGCCAGTTCAGCCGTGTGCTGATCTCCGCGCTCTGCGTTCCGCCGCCCACGCCGCCGCCCGCACCGCCACCCGCACCGCCACCCGCGCCGTGGGCCTCGATGTGCGCCCGGCCCGGCCCCTTCGGCGCGCCTTCGTTTCCCGTCACGCCCCCACTGTCGGGGCCGCAGCCGGACGTGGCCACCCGGCGGGCCGGTCCGGGGTGCGCGGGCCCGGCCCCGGTACCAGGGTGGAAGGGTGAGACGCGGACGCGAGGAGCCAGGCTGGCTGCGCGGGGAGCCACCGCCGCGGTGGGCCCGTATCGCTCCGGCGGTGGCCCTGGTGGCGCTGGTTCTCGCGCAGGCGCTGACCCCGGGCGATGTGGAGCTCGGCTACTTCCTGGCGGCTCTGCCGGCGGTGGCCGCCTTCGCCTACGGGGCGGGCGGGACCGCGGTCTTCGCCGCCGTCGTCCTCCTGCTGCTGGGGGTGCACCAGCTCGGCGTCGCCCGCGCCCGGGGCACGGACCTGGCGACGGTGGCCGTGGTCGGGCTGCTGAGCGTGGTGATCGCCTGGGTCCGGCAGCGCCGGGACGCGCAGCTGGTCAGCGTGCGGACCGTGGCGGAGGCTGCGCAGCTGGCCGTGCTCCCGCCGCTTCCGGAACGGGTGGGTCCGGTGCGCTGCTCGGGTCTCTACCGGGCGGCGCAGCACGGCACCCTGGTCGGCGGCGACCTGTACGACGTACGGGCCGGGCCGTACGGGGTACGGGCGCTGGTCGCGGACGTACAGGGACACGGCCTGGCGGCGGTGGCCACGGTGGGCTCCCTCCTCGGGGCCTTCCGCGAGGGCGTGCTCGACGACGCCGGGCTGGCGGCGGTCGCGGCCCGGCTGGACCGGCGGCTGCTGGCGGACTCGGCGGCAGCCTCCGTCGAGCACCCGGAGCTGTTCGCGACGGCGGTGCTGCTGGAGTTCCCGCCCCGGCTGGACCTCGTACGGATCGTGTCGTGCGGGCACCCGCCGGTCCTGCGGCTGCGCGGGACGGCGGTGGAGGAGGTGGGCGCGGAGCCCGGCCCGCCGCTGGGCCTGGGGCTCGCGGGGCCGACCCCGCCGGCGGTGGCGGAGCTCGCGGTGCGGCCCGGGGACCAGCTCCTGCTGCACACCGACGGCGTGACGGAGGCCCGGGACGCGACCGGGCACTTCTACCCCCTGGCCGCCCGGGTGCCCGTACTGACCCGGGACCCGGGGGGACTGGTCGGGGCGGTGTGGCGGGACCTTGCGGCCTTCACGGACGGCGGTCCGCGCGACGACGTGGCCCTGCTGCTGCTCTCCCTGGACGGACAGGGATGACCCGGCCGCCTCGCTCCCCCGCCCCCGCCTCGGCAGCCCCGGCCGCGAGCGGTCGGCCGGGGCCCCGGAGTGCGGTGACGAGCCGTTACGACTCGTCGATGAACGCGCGCACCATCTTGCAGGTGACGTTGGACGGCCGGTGGATCCCCGTCCGGACGGCCATCGTCCGGATCTTCCGGTTGGTGGCGCGCCGAGCGTCGTAGGTCCCCGAATCGAGCAGGGATATCGCCAGCCGCATCGCCTTGAGACGGCGGTTGTGGCTCTCGTACCACTCGCGGGGCAGGCCCGCCGGCAGCGGCTTCTTCTTGACGGGCTGGACGGTGGTGGCAGTGGCCATCTACAGCCTCCCAAACGGTAGTTGGCTTCCTGTCGTTCTTCCTCGATTTTACCGGGGACCACTGACAGAAGCCCCTGGCCAGACGGGCCCTGGGTACGCTGGGCGGCATGGAGATCTGGATCAATCCCGCCTGTTCCAAGTGCCGCAGCGCGCTGACCCTGCTGGACGCGGAGGGCGCCGACTACACCGTGCGCCGCTACCTGGAGGACGTGCCCTCCGAGGACGAGATCCGCGAGGTGCTCGGCCGTCTCGGGCTGGAGCCGTGGGACATCACCCGCACATCGGACCCGCTGGCCCGGGAGACCGGCGTACGGGACCTGCCGCGCGAGGAGACCGACGCCGCGCGCGGGCTCTGGATCGCCCACCTGGCCGCACACCCGAAGCTCATCCAGCGCCCGATCATCACCGCCGAGGACGGCACGGCCGTGGTCGCCCGCTCCGAGGAGGCCGTCCGCGAGGCCCTGTCCCGCCGGGGCGTGGACCGGGCCTGAGCCGCGCGCCCGTCCCGCTCCGGCACCCACGGACGCGGCGTACCGTTCACACGCGGCGCGCGATCACCTCCATGCATGCCCGGTAGCGCTCGCTGACCGAGTAGTGCAGGGGCTCGAAGCCGTGCTCGTCCAGCAGCTCGTAGAGGCGCCGGCGGCTGAAGTTGTGGAAGTGCTCAAGCTCCCCCCAGTAGGGGTTGGCGTCGGTCGCGTCCAGCAGCCGCCAGACCGCGCAGTCGTAGTTGGGCATCGACGCGAAGATCACACCGTCCTCCCGCAGCAGCCTGCGCGCGGCCGCCAGGCCCTGACCGGGATACGGCATGTGCTCCAGCACGTCGGCCAGGCTGATCACGGAGTACCGGCCGGGTGCGTCGAGCGTCGTGAGGTCGGCGCAGTGCGCCTCGACGCCGAGCCGGCGCAGCCCCTCTGCGGTCGAAGGCCGCAGGTCGAGGCCCTGGGGCTCGAACCCCCACTCCTCGGCGGTGAACAGCAGCGATCCGTTGCCGAAGCCGACGTCGAGCCAGCAGCCGTCGGAGACGTACCGGGCGACGCGCTCCACGATGCGCGCCGAGAGGTAGCGGTTCTGCTCGAAGGCCGCGCCCGGCTGCTGGTTCGGGTTGGTCGCGGTGAAGATCTCCGCCGAGGCCTCGTCCGAGAAGTAGCCGTCGGTGAAGACGTGTCCGCAGGCGGCGCAGCGCATCCAGACCATGGTCGGGGCGATCACCGGCTTGTAGAGCGGGTGCCGCGAGCAGTCGCCGGTCCTCAGCGAGGAGATCTCGGGGGCGGAGCACAGCGGGCAGGCGTCGTACAGCAGGCGTGACGGGTGCGGCGTGGGAGCGGGCGTGGGAGCGGGCACGGGCGGCGACGCGACGGGAGTGGCCGCGACGGCTGGGGTGGCGGACATGCCAGGAAAATACAGGTGATTCCGGTCGATACCGCGATGGCGCGCTGGCCCGTCCAGGCCACGCCTCAGTCGGCGAGCCACCGTGCGAACGTGTCGGCGGCCGTCAGGGGCAGTGCGTGGTGTGAGAGGCCGGGCAGTACGTCGACGCGCGCACCCGGCAGCGCCTCACGCGCGGCCCGGGCCGCGCGGCCGGAGTCGTGGCAGCGGGCGTGCCCGGCGAAGAGGATGTCGACCCGCGGACCCGGCAGCTCTCCGAGCCCGGCCAGGTCCGGGCGCGGTCCGGTGACCGGCCGGACGGCGGGAAAGCCGGCGGTCTCGTCCTGCAGCCGCAGCCAGGCCGGGTCGAGCGCCGCGCCGCGGGTCTCCCAGGCGAGGAAGGGGCGGATCCGCTCCGGGGTGGGCCGCACCAGCATGGGCAGCGCGCGCAGCACGTAACCGGGACGGAGCCCGGTGAAGACCTGGGTCGGGTCGAGCAGCACGAGACGGCCGAGCCGGGCGGCCCGCCGGGCGGCGTAATGGGCGGCGATCCAGGCCCCGTACGAGTGTCCGCCGAGGACCACCGGCCCGTGCAGGCCGAGCCCGTCGAGGACCGCGTCGAGCCAGCCGACCAGGTCCCCGGGGGCCCGGATCGCCCGCCCGGCGGCGGGGACGCTGAGCCCCGGGTCCCCCACCAGGTCCACGGCGTGCAGCCGGTGGCTGCGCGCGGTCCCGGCGGCGGCGCACGCGCCCCACACGGTGGAGGTGGCCCCGCCTCCGTGCAGCAGCACCAGCGGCGGGGCGCCGGCCGGCCCGCAGCTGTTGACGCGGGTGACGCCGTACGGGGTGGGCAGGTCCACGGTCTCGACGGGCCGGGGCCACCGGCCGAGTACCTCGTCGTAGGCGGCGAGGAAGGAGGACGCGGGGGAAGAGGCAGGGGACATGGCAGTCGACTCCAATGTCTCGCTGGGCGATAATCTCGCTCAACGAGCGATATTAGGCCGGAGGCGATGTGGACGACAACCGGGAAGCCGGAACCATGGAACTCGTGCATCTGCTGCGGGCGGTGACCGTCGAGTTCGGCCTGCGCCAAGCGGAGTTCGCCGCCCGCAACGGCATGCACCCCACCGACGTACGGGCCCTGATCTGCCTGCTGGACGCGGCCCGCGCGGTCGAGCCGGCCACCGCCGGCCTGCTCGGCGCCCGGCTCGGCCTCAACTCGGCCGGCACCACTGCCGTGATCGACCGCCTCGAACGGCTCGGCCACGTGGCGCGGATCCGCGACGACCACGACCGGCGCCGCGTCCTGCTGCGCGTCGAGCCGCAGGCGATCCGCCTGGGCCGGGAGTTCTTCGGGCCCCTGATCGACGGGGTGCTCGACGTGCTGGACGCCTTCGACCCCGCCGAACGGGACACCGTCCGCCGCTTCCTGACGGCCGCCCACACGGTCTTCGCACCGGAGGCGCGCCCGTGACCGCCCCCGGGTCGGGCGCCGACCTGCATCTGGAACTCCCCGCCGAGGGCGCCCGGCGGACCGCCCTCGCCCAGGCCCTGCGGGACGCCGTGCGCAGCGGACGGCTGGTCGGCGGGACGCGGCTGCCGCCGTACCGGACGCTGGCCGCCGACCTCGGGCTGGCCCGCAACGCCGTCGCCGACGCGTACGCCGAGCTGGTCGCCGAGGGCTGGTTCACCGCCCGGCAGGGCTCCGGCACCCGGGTCGCCGAGGGGGTGGCCCCCGCGCACGGACCGGCTGCCCCCGCCGGGCCCGCACTCGAACGGCCCCGTCACGACCTGCTCCAGGGCAAACCCGACCCGGCCTCCTTCCCGCGCGGCCCCTGGGCCGTCAGCGCCCGGCGGGCCCTGGCCGAGGCGCCCACCGAGGCCTTCGGGCCCGGCGATCCGCGGGGCCGCCCCGAGCTGCGGCGGGCCCTGGCCGGTTACCTGTCCCGGGCGCGGGGCGTGCGCACCGGACCGGAGAACATCGTGGTCTGCTCCGGCTTCGCCAACGGCCTGCGGCTCCTGGCGTCCGTCCGGCCACGGGACTGGGCCGTGGAGTCGTACGGGCTCCCCTTCCACCACGGCATCCTGCAGGCCGCCGGGGTCCGCCCGCACCTGGTCGAGGTCGACGAGGACGGCGCCCGGACGGCGGAACTCCCTTCCCGGGCCCGTACGTTGCTGCTCACACCGGCGCACCAGTTCCCGACCGGCGGCCGCCTGCTGCCCACACGGCGCGCCGCCGCCGTGGAGTGGGCCCGCGCCACCGGCGGCCTGATCGTGGAGGACGACTACGACGGCGAGTTCCGCTACGACCGCAAGCCGGTCGGCGCCGTGCAGGGGCTGGCCCCCGGACACGTGGCGTACGCGGGGTCGCTGAGCAAGAGCCTGTCCCCCGCCCTCCGCCTGGGCTGGCTGGTCCTCCCGGACCACCTGGTCGACCGGATCCTGACGGCGAAGGGCCTGCGGGAGTCCTGGGCGAGCACACTGGACCAGCTGGCCCTGGCCGACTTCATCGACTGCGGTGCGTACGACCGCCACGTCCGCCGGATGCGCCTGCGCTACCGCAGCCGCCGCGACCAGCTGGTCTCCGTTCTGGCCGCCCGCGCCCCGAAGGCCCGGGTGACGGGCATCTCGGCCGGACTGCACGCCGTGCTGGAACTGCCCTCGGGGCGCGAAATCCGCGCACTCGCGGCGGCCCGGACCGCCGGCCTGGCCCTGGACGGCCTCTCGTCCTATCAGCACCCCGCCGACCCGGCCCCACCGCGCGAAGGCCTGGTCGTCGGCTACGCGGCGCCCCCGGACGCGGCCTTCGCCCAGGCTCTGAGCGCCCTGGCGGAGGTGACCCACCGGGCGACGAGGTAGGGGACCGGACACCACGCCCCGTGGGCATGGCCGGATCCGGAACCCGATCACCGGTCCGGCACGGTACGTCCACGGCGCGCCTCGGCATGATCTTCGGCTTTCTGGTCCGCTCTTCACCTCCGCCCCCTCTGTCACCTCGTAGGGTGACCGGAGCACCAAAGAGGACGTATCACACCAAAGGACCTGCAGTGAACGAGCAGCAGCAGCCACAGGCCGGCACCCCCGGGCGTCCGTTCCCGCGCTCCCGGCGAGCGGCCGACTGGATGTTCGGCGGGGTGTACGGGACGGTCCTGGCCAGTGCGCTGCTGGCCGCGCTGGACCAGCAGGGCGAGGAGTTCACCCCGTTCTACGACGCAAGCTGGGTGTTCGTGACGGCGGCCACGGCCGGGCTCGCGCACGGCTACTCGCACCACATGGCCTCCCATCACGGCTCCGCCGGTCACCGGTGGCGCATGCTGGCCCAGGCGCTCCGGAACGAGTGGCCGGTGATCGCGGCCGCTCTTCCCACCGTCCTGCTGCTGGTCGTGGCGGGGGTCGTCGGCTGGGACTCGTACGCGGTGACCGCCGCCGGGCTCGGGCTGAACACCACCCTGCTGTTCGCCTGGGGATCGTTCGTGGCGCTCCGCGTGGGCTACCGGCTCGGCTCGGCCCTGCTGATCGGCATGGCGGACGCCACGATCGGGCTGGCCATCATCGTGGCCAACGCCCTCATCAAGTGACGCCCCCGTACCGCCCGACCGTCACACCTCCGGGAGCTGCGCCTCCGCCTCCGCCAGGATCTCCGTCAGCCGGGCCCCGAACTCCACGCCACGGGGATCCGGAACGCCCGTCCGGGCCGCGGCGAGCAGGGCGTCCAGGGCGCGTCCGTAGGCGCCCGGCACGTCACTCCAGCCCGGGAGCTGGAACACGCCCTCGGTGCCGCGCAGTTCCAGCCCCACCCCGGCGGCCGCGCGCGGCGCGCCCAGGCTGAGCACGACGGTGCTCGCGGCGCCGGAGGCGTGCCGCAATGCCAGCTGGACCACGTCGGAGGGGCCCCGGGTGGCACTGACCCCGGTCACCTCGCCGAGGATCGGGATCAGGACGGAGAGCGCGTGCGGGCCGACGTCCCACAGCCCTCCCTTGGCCTTGCGCCAGGGGGAGTCGGCGTAGGCGCTGGGCGTGCCGTCGGGCGGGAAGACGGCGCCGAGCCAGTGGGCGGCCGCGGTGAACCAGCCCGGGCGCCCCGCCTGTTCCTCGACCCAGGCGGCGGTGGGCTCGGCGAAGCGCAGGGTGAGGAAGACGACGGAGGCGACCTCGTGCCGCGCCACCGCGTCTGCGACGGCCCGGGCATACAGGGGCGTCGTCGCGACCGGCTTGTCGAGCAGCAGGTGGCAGCCGGCGGCGGCCGCGCGCACGGCGAGCGGGGCCTGCACGTCGGGCGGCAGGGAGAAGGCGACGGCGTCGCACTCGGCGAACAGCTCGTCGGGGTCTTCGTACACCTTCACGCCGTGCGCGCGGGCCAGCTCGGCCGCGGCCTCGGGCCGGCGGCCCCACACACCGGCGAAGTCGGAGCCGGCGTGCGCGGCGATGGCGGGGGCGTGGGTGCGGTGCGCCCAGGGGCCGGTGCCCAGCAGCCCCACCCGGGGGCGGGCCTCTCCTACAGGGTTCAAATCAGACGAAATGCTCACGGGGTCAGTTTGCCCCACCTGGACGGGCGTTCCGCGACCAACCCGCTGCCGTCCGCACAACCCGGCCGACCTGCGGCGCAAACCTCGGTAACACGGGGTTCACACACGGGCAACGGAAGAGAAATCGCGGGCGGGCACGCTGCGGTCATCACCGCAGCGATGAAGCAGCGACCAGCAGCACCCGCAGAGTCTGAGGATGGGGCCCGTGAGCTACAAGGCTGAGTACATCTGGATCGACGGCACCGAGCCGACGGCGAAGCTTCGCTCCAAGACGAAGGTCCTGGCGGACGGCGCCGAGCTGCCGATCTGGGGCTTCGACGGATCGAGCACGAACCAGGCCGAGGGTCACGCCTCCGACCGCGTGCTCAACCCGGTCTTCTCCTGCCCGGACCCGATCCGCGGCGGCGAGAACGTCCTCGTCCTGTGCGAGGTCCTGAACATCGACATGACCCCGCACGAGTCGAACACCCGCGCGCTGCTGCGTCCGGTCGCCGAGAAGTTCGCCACTCAGGAGCCGATCTTCGGCATCGAGCAGGAGTACACCTTCTTCGACGGCACCCGCCCGCTCGGCTTCCCGGTCAACGGCTTCCCGGCCGCGCAGGGCGGCTACTACTGCGGTGTCGGCTCGGACGAGATCTTCGGCCGTGAGATCGTGGAGAAGCACCTCGACCACTGCCTCGCGGCGGGCCTGAGCATCTCCGGCATCAACGCCGAGGTCATGCCCGGCCAGTGGGAGTTCCAGGTCGGCCCCGTCGGTCCGCTGGAGGTCTCCGATCAGCTGTGGATCGCGCGCTGGCTGCTCTACCGCACCGCCGAGGACTTCAACGTCTCCGCGACGCTGAACCCGAAGCCGGTCAAGGGCGACTGGAACGGTGCGGGCGCGCACACCAACTTCTCCACGAAGGCGATGCGTGAGGACTACCGCGCGATCATCTCCGCGTGCGAGGCGCTGGGCGAGGGCAGCAAGCCGCTCGACCACGTGAAGAACTACGGCGCCGGCATCGACGAGCGCCTGACGGGTCTGCACGAGACCGCCCCCTGGAACGAGTTCAGCTACGGCGTCTCGGACCGCGGCGCCTCCGTCCGCATCCCGTGGCAGGTGGAGAAGGATGGTAAGGGCTACATCGAGGACCGCCGCCCGAACGCGAACGTGGACCCGTACGTGGTGACCCGCCTCATCACGGACACCTGCTGCACGGGCCTGGAGAAGGACGGCCTGGTCTAAGGACCCGCCGCTCCGCACCACCCCGACCGACGCCCGCCGAGCCCCCAAGGCCCGGCGGGCGTTGTGCGTTGCGCCGAGGAGTTGCCTTTTGTCCCGGATTGATGGAGCCGTGGTGGAGGAATATGAGATTCCGATCCACAAAGTGAGACGCCGCCTGCCCCGGCGGGGTGGCGTCTGCTTGAATGGGGCCATGGCCAGCCATTCGCACACCTCGTCAGGTCGCAGCGACCTCGAGCCGTTCTGGCCCTCCCGTCAGGATCATGACTTCGACCGGGAGTGTCGCCGCGCGAAGAACGCGCCGGCCCTCTAACGCCTCCGGGACCACCCGAACGACCTGCCCCGGGGCCTTCGGTCTGCGCGGTATCGACATCGACGACGTACGCACGTCTCCTGCCGACCACTCCGCGTGAAAGAGCTGACCACTCATGGCGAACACCCGCTCCCTCTCCTCCGCCGCCTCCGCTGCGACCCCTTCCCTGACCTATCCGCCCAGCCCGCGCCACCGGCTGCGTTCCGTGGACCGGGACGAGGTGGCCCGAGTCGTGGACCTCCTCCCGCCCGGGGCCACCTGGCTGCCCGCGCCCCAGCACACGCTCCCGGCGCTGCCCGGCCGGCCCCCGATGGTCGGCTATCTGGTGCTCGTACCGGCCGACCAGCAGCCTCCGACCGCCTTCGCCCCGCACGCGGTGACCACCGCGGTCCCACCGGCCCCGGCCGCCCCAGCCCCGGACCCCGCCGCCCCCGCCGCCCCCGCCGCCCCAGCCGACGGGCTGGTCCGCATCGACGCGGCCCAGCGCACGGCCGAGGTCGACGGCCGGGTACTCGACCTGACGTACCTGGAGTTCGAGCTGCTGGCCCATCTGGTGCAGCACCCGCACCGGGTGCACAGCCGGGACCAGCTGGTCACCACGGTCTGGGGCTACGGCCACGTCGGTGACGGCCGGACCGTGGACGTCCACATCGCCCGGCTGCGCCGCAAGCTGGGCGCCTCCCACCGCGGTGCGATCCAGACGGTGCGCCGGGTCGGCTACAAGTACACCCCCTGACCGGCCGGTCGAACAGACGACGGCGGGCCCGTACCCCCCTGGGGAGTACGGGCCCGCCGCGTTCACCACGCCTACGGCTGAGGGGCGCCCGCCTGGCCGGCCGGGGCCGCGGCCCCGGCCCGACGGCCCGCCACGAAGCCCAGCACCACGTCGACCGCGAGGAAGGCGACCAGGCTGATCCCGAGCAGCGGGATGAACCAGCCGACCACGGCGGTCACCGCGACCAGCGGCAGGACGGTGGTCACCGGCAGCTTCCGCCAGGCACCGCGCGGCTGCGCGCGGCCCACGGACAGCCTGCGGTCCTTCGTCGGCCTGCGCAGCCACCACATCCGGTAGCCCCAGAAGACGAGGAACATCACGGCGACGGCGAGAGCGGCCAGGGCGATCTGGTTGGCGATCCCGAAGGTCTTGCCCATGTGCAGGTCGATGCCGAAGCGCGTCGACTGGGCGAGCAGGGGGTGGTCGGCGAAGCGCAGTTCGTCGATGACCCGGCCGTCCGCGGGGTCGATGGCGACCGCGTCCAGGTGCACCGGCACCTGCTTGTCCTGCTCCTTGATCACGTAGCCCTTGCCCCCGGAGGGAAGGGTCACGCGCAGTTCCTCGGTGACCCCGGCGACGCGGGCGGCGGCCACGGCCTTGTCGAGGCCGACGTCGGCCCCGGCCTGCGCGGCAGGCATCTGCTCGCCGTCCGGCATGGTGTGTCCGGCGTGCTCGTCCCCGCCGGCGTCGGCGCCACCGGGCTTCAGCTCGGCGGAGACGCCGGGGGTGGCCCCGCCGAGGCGGTCCTGGAGCTGTCCGATGTTCTCGCCGGCGTACTTGGACCAGGTCAGGCCGGTGGCGGAGAGGGCGACGAGCCCGACGACCGACCAGATCCCGACGACCCCGTGCCAGGACAGGGTCCGGCGACGGCCGGCGGCCTTGCGGTCCGGGACGACGAGCTGCGACCTCCGCTTGCGGCGGCGACCGATCCACAGGGCGAGGCCGCCGAGTGCGACCACCCACATCCAGCTCGCGGCGAGCTCGCTGTAGTTCCGGCCGAACTCCCCGAGCTGGAGGCTGGAGTGGAACTCGCTCAGCCAGGCCCGCAGCGGCAGCGCGTCACCGGCGGTGGTGAGCTGCCCGCGCACCTCGGCCGTATACGGATCGACGAACACGGTGAGGGTCTCGCCCTCCGCGAGGCCCTCACGCTCCATGATCACCCGGGTGGTGGCCTCGGCGTCGGGCGCCGGCCACACGGACACGACCTCACCCTCGGGCGCGACGCTCTGGGCGGCCTCGACCTGGGCGCTGAGCGGCACCAGGCTCTCGCCTACGCGGGCGACGGTCAGCTCGTCGACGTAGATGATCTTCTCGGCCTGCCAGGAGGCGGCGTAGAGCAGCCCCGTGGCGGCGGCGAGGAAGAGCAGTGGGGCGATGAGCAGGCCCGCGTAGAAGTGCATGCGCAGGAACAGCGGCCGCAGGGCGGCCCAGCCGCCGCGGCTCGTGGTTGTTCCGGCCGGATCTGCGTCCATGCGGTCGGTGTCCGGGATCCGGGCGGCGTCCGGGGTGCGGACGGCGTCCGGGGTGCGGACGGCGTCCGGGGTGCGGACGGCGTCCGGGGTGCGGACGTCCTGAACCTCGTCAAGAGACATGTGGGTCCTAGCTGTTGGCGAAGACATGGGGAACTGCGGCCCCAGGTCTCGCCCCCTCGCCGGGTCAGGCGGGGACAGGACGGCCGGGGGCCGTGGAGCGGTGGACCGGACCGCTACGGGGCGGCCCGCGGCGCACCACGGCATGGGCGTGCACGGCACCGCGCAGGCGGCGCGGCCGCTCGTACGGGGCGCGGAAGCCGGGCGGGGCCGGTACGACGGCCACCCGCGTCCGCACCAGGGCGAGCGCGCGGGAGAGCGGCCGGGCCGCGTGCAGCGCGGCGGCTCCCAGGACCCGGGCCAGCCGGAAGACGGCGGCCTCGCCCCGCGCCAGCCAGGCGGCGCAGAGCAGCGCGGCGAGCACGTGCGCGGCGATCATCCCCGCGCCGCCGTGACCGGCCGTGCCGACCACGTCCGTCACGCCCTCCATGCCGGCCATCTCAGCCATCTCGGCCATGTCGGCCATGCCGGCGCCGGCAGGCGTGTCGGTCGGGCTCGCGAGGCCTGGGGTTTCGGCGGCCATCAGACCCGTGACCGCGGCAGGCGTGTGGTGGTGACCCTGCATCGCCGAGGGAGCGCCGACGGACTGGGCCGCCCGACTCCCGGCGAAGACGAGGTGCAGCACCCCTTGTACGGCGAGCACCGCCGCCGTGATGCCGGCGGGGCCCCGGCGCCGCCCTGCGGCGAGCCACGCGAGCCCGCCGGTCACCCCGAAAGCACCCAGAAGGCCAGAGAAGGGGACATCCATCCCGGACATGTACGAATGCCCCACCGAACCCAAAGCGACACACAACGCCGCGAATATCGCGGCCCGCGGGGCGCGCATCGGCGCGGATCTTCCGGACATGGCCGGGTCATGTTCGCACGGGGCCCGGTGATGTCCGCCACGGGGCCGTATCCGATCATGGACGGGTGAATCCAATTCCACTGGGAGCGGTGTACGCAGGCGGCGTCCAGCTCGGGGCGTACGCCCTGGAACGGATGGGCGCGGCCGAGCGGGAGCAGCTGCTCCGGGACTGCTCGACGAATGTCGACAATCTCGCCGCCGGGCGCTGGGAGACGCTGCTGAGCAGCGCTTTCGTCGTCGAGGAACCGATGCCCCTGCCCTACGCGCTGCTGCTGGCCGCCGTCCTCGGGTACGCCGAGTACGCGTACGGCGCCTGGTGGACGGCTGCTGCGTTCCTGTTCGGGCACGCCACGGCGACCCTCCTCGTCTACGGCGCCCTGCGCAGGACAACCGATCCGCGGATCCGCAGCGCCCTGGACGTGGGGACCAGCTACGGATTCAACGCCGTACTGGGCGTGCTGACCTCGGCCCTGCCGCGCGGGGCGGTCCGTACGGCCGCCCGGGCGGGGCTGCTGGCGCTCATCGCGGCGCCGGTGGTCAAGCGCGGACGGACGTTCACGGACGCCGGACATCTGGCGGCGCTCGGGATCGGCGTCGGGGTCTCACTGGCCCTCGATTGTCTTTCCCGGGCGAAACATCCGAAAATTGCATGAATCGCCGCAGGGTCGCATGATCGCGTCACGGCACCGCTGCACGATCGCCCACCGCCCGCCGCCCGCCCGCCCGCCGTATGACACGAGTAACCCGCACCCCGCTGGAGCCGCCACGATGACCGCCACCCCCTCGACCACCGTCGCCAACTTCCGCGACCTCGGCGGCACCCCGCTCCCCGGCGGCCGCAGCGTCCGCCCCGGCCTGGTCCTGCGCTCCGGCCAGCTCGACCGGCTCGACCTCGATGCCGACCCGGCGGTGGCCGCGCTCGGCGTGCGGACCGTCATCGACTTCCGCACCGAGGCCGAGCGGGCCGACCACCCGGACCGGATACCCGCCGGGGCACGGCTCCTGGTCGGCGACGTCCTCGCGGACAAGCTGAGGGCCGGCAGGATGCCCGCCGCGGTACAGCTGAAGGATCTGCTCTCCGACCCGGCGGTGGCCGAGAATCACCTGGGCGGCGGCAAGGCGCAGAAGCTGTTCGCCGACACCTACCGGGCCTTCGTGAACTCCGGCTCCGCGCAGGCCGCGTACCGGATGCTGCTCACCGAGGCCGCCGACCCCGCGTCGGGCCCGCTGCTCTTCCACTGCACGGCCGGCAAGGACCGGACCGGCTGGGCCGCGACGGTCATCCTCGCGCTGCTCGGCGCGGACGACGAGACGCTGATGGCCGAATACCTCTCCGTCAATCCCGCGGTCAGGCAGGCCTTCGCCCCGATGATCGAGGGTTTCACGGCGGCCGGCGGCGACCCCGACATCGCGCTCGCCCTGATCGGCGTCTTCCCCTCTTACCTGGAGGCGGCCCTCGACGAGGTCGAGACGCGCTACGGCTCCATGGAGAAGTACGTACGCGAAGGGCTCGGCGTCTCCCACGAGACGGTCGAGGCGCTGCGCACCCGCCTGGTGGCGTGACCTCACACCGGGGGATCTTGCACTCGAAGGAGAGCACCGGGCGCGGGTGACCATCCGACGATTCGCTCGTTCTGCTGAACGTGACTGCGCCGGATACCGCCACCCGCTCCCTGCCTCCCGTGCCGCCGGACGTCGAGCAGGCCGAGGCCGCCATCGTCGAGCACTACCCGCGGCTGGTGCGCCTCGCCTATCTGGTGCTGCCTCCGTCCCTCGGTCGCAACCGTCGGGTGCTCACCGCCCACTCGCTGGTCCAGCGCGCACTGCCGCGCGGGCGGCGGGACGCGGCGGTGGCCGCGGCCTCCGTGCAGGGCGGGGTTCCGGGGCAGCGCGGCGGCCCGGAGGACTCCGGGTACGCATACGTGCGGCTGCGCGTGCTGCGCGCCGCCCTGGAGGCGGGGATCCCGCTGACCTTCCGGGCGCTGCCGCGGCGCGCGCAGTTCCCGCCGGTCCTCCCCCAGGTGTGGGGGCTGCGGCTGTTCCCCCGCTCGGGCGGGGCCGAGGAGCTCGCCCTCGACCAGTGGCTGGCCACGCTCGCCGGGGCCGGCCGGGCCGCCTGCGTGCTGCGGGCCCTGGAGCGGCTGCCCGAGCCCGAGGTGCTCCGGGTACTCGACGAGGCCGGGGTTCCGGATCCGGCCGCGGCGGTCGCGGAGTCCGGGGATCCGGCGAACGACGGCCTGTTCACCTCACCCGAGTTCGACCCGTGCGTGCTCCAGGCCCGGCCCACCGACCTGCTGCGGCGGCGCCGTCTCGGACGGGCCGCCCTGGCCGCCGCGGCCGCCCTCGCCGTGTGCGGGGCGCTGCTCGCTCTGCCCGGCGGGGGCTGGGGCGCGGACGGTGCCGCCGCCCCGCCGTACGCGCGCAACGCCGCGGCCGAGCTCGCCCTGGATCCCGGGAAGCTGGTCCGGGCCGCGCCGACGCTCTGGCGCACGTCCTCGCGTACGGACTTCTCCACCTGGCCCGCCCGCGGCGATCGCGCCGACGACACCGCGCTGCTGCGCCGGGCACTGGCCGTCTGGGCCCGGCCCGGTACCTCCGTGGTCGTCTCGGCCACTCCGGGAACCCCGGCCGGACCGCCGATGGGACCGGCGCAGCTGCTGTTCGCGGGGGTCGTCGACCAGGCCGTCGTGGTCCTGCTGCACGACGGCCTGCGCGTGGTCCGCTACGCCGAGCCGCGCACCGGGACGGTCGGCGCCGCCCTCGACTTCGCCCGGACGGACGGCGCCTCGGCGGACACCGCCTCGGCGCTGGTGCTCAGCCGGGTCGACGGCAACGTCCGCTACCTCACCGCGCCCTGGGTGACCGGTGTGGCCCTGCGGGACCTGCTCAAGCCCGGCGGTCCCGTGGCGGCGCTGAAGCCGACCCCGGAGGGTGTGACCCCGCCGGTGGGGAGCCCGCCGCCCACGGGCAGCTGCAGCAGCTGGAACGCGCTGGCCCTGACCGGCGACGGCGCCACCCGGCTGATCACCGACCTGGGCGAGCTGACGCCGGCGCGGCTGACCTCGGGCGCGCCGGGCGCCGAGCGCAACGTGACGGAGGCCGCGGAGCTCGGGGACTGGTCGAGGATCGCCTGCCTGCTCCCCGCGGTCCGCTCGCACGGGGTCCGCACGGTCAACGCCTGGACGTACGCGAAGCAGCCGCTGCCGGAGGGCGACGGGACGGCGGCCTGGCTCTGCACGCGGGCCGAGACCTGGCAGGGCGCGGCGGACCGGGTACAGGCACAGTTCCTGGCCCCGGGCTCGGCGACGGCGGCGCAGGCGGCGACGTCGGAGGGGTCCGCGGCGTGCGGGCCCAGGGAGCCGCGGGTGCTCGCGGGCGTGTTGTGGAAGTCGCGGGCGGGTCAGTGGTACGTCCTGGCGGCGGGCAGCGCGCAGTTCGCCTCGCTGTCGGTGTCGGGTGGCGGGGTGAGCGGGTCGGCGAACGGCAACCGGCTGGCGGTGAAGGCGCCGGCCGGTGCCCAGGTCGACCTGTCGGGCAAACTGACGGACGGCACGAAGGCGGGGGTGCTGCGCTAGCGAATGCGTGCAGAGGGGTTCTCCTTGCCCCTACCCATCAGTACATTGACGCCATGTCTAATACGCCGCTCGCGCCCGCCCCCGTGGCGTCGGAACACGTGGACCTGAGGCCCCGGAACGTGTCCTTCGGCTGGGAGGACACCCCACTCCACTGGCTGCCCGGCGACCCCTTCGCCGGGCACATGATCAATGTGCTGCACCTGCTGCTCCCGGCGGGTGAGCGCTGGTTCGTGCACGTCTACAAGCAGGTGCTCCCGTACATCGAGGACGCACAACTGCGGGCGGACGTCGTCGGCTTCATCGGTCAGGAGGCCATGCACGCCGCCGCGCACGACGACGTGCTCCCCCACCTCAAGCGGCTGGGGCTGGACCCGACGCCGTACACCGCGCAGGTGGACTGGATGTTCGAGAAGCTGCTCGGCGACCGGACCCTGCCGCCGGGCAGGGCCCGGCACTGGTGGCTGATGGAACGGGTCGCGATGATCGCGGCGATCGAGCACTACACGGCGTTCCTGGGCGACTGGGTGCTGAACGCCGACGCCCTGGACCGGCGGGGCGCCGACCCCACCATGCTGGACCTGCTGCGCTGGCACGGGGCGGAGGAGGTCGAGCACCGCTCCGTGGCCTTCGACCTCTTCATGCACGTGGACGGCGGCTACCGCCGCCGGGCCCGGACGTGGGCGACGGGTTTCGCGGCTCTGGTCTTCCTGTGGCAGCGCGGCATCCGCTTCTTCATGGAGAACGACCCGCACCTGGTGGACGGCAAGGCCTCCTTCGGCCGGTTCTTCCTTGCCGGACAGCAGGGCGTGCTCCCCTCGACGGGTTCCATGCTGAAGTCCATACCGAAGTACCTCTCCCGTACGTACCACCCCTCGCAGGAGGGCTCGACGGCCCAGGCCGTGGCCTATCTGGCGTCCTCCCCCGGCGCGAACGGCGGGGTGCGGGCATGAGGCGCACCGTCGCGGTCACCGCGGTGGCGGTTGCGGCCTGGCTCACCCGGCGCGCCCTGAACCGCCGCATCGGGAAGTCGCCGCTCTGGCCCCTGCCGGCCCTGGAGACCCCGGTGTCGGGCCACTCCCCCCGCCGCAGGCTGCGCGCGCTGATCGTCTCCCGTACGGAGCCGGCGCAGGGTGTGCTGCAACTGACCCTGGAAGCACCGGACCTCCCCGCGTGGACCCCGGGCGCACACGTGGACGTCACCCTGCCCTCGGGCCTGGTCCGGCAGTACTCCCTGTGCGGCGACCCCGCGGACGCCGGCCGGTACACGATCGCGATCCGGCTGATCGAGGACGGCCGCGGCGGATCCCGCGAGGCGCACGCCCAGCTGGTCGAGGGCGCCGAACTGGAACTGCGCCCGCCGCGCAACCGCTTCGAGCTGGTCCCGGCACCGTCGTACGCCTTCATCGCGGGCGGCATCGGCATCACCCCGATCCTGCCGATGCTGCGGGCCGCCACGGCGGCGGGAGCCGACTGGACCCTGCTGTACGGGGGGCGCTCGCGCGCCTCGATGCCCTTCCTGGCCGACCTGGCGGCCTACGGCGACCGGGTCACCGTGCGGGCGCAGGACGAGGCGGGCCTTCCCGACCTGGCCCCGCTGGCCGATGCGGCGCCGGGCACGCTGGTCTACTGCTGCGGCCCGGACGCCTTGATGCGGGCCGTCACGGCCGCGGTCCCCGACCCGGCGGCCGTCCGCCTGGAGCGGTTCGCGCCGTCGGAGGCGGCCGGTCCGGCGCGGGCCTTCACGGTCGAACTGCGCCGCTCGAACCGGTTCGTCGAGGTGGCGGCGGACGAGAGCACGCTGGCAGCGGTGCGCAGGGAGCTGCCGGACACCCCGTACTCCTGCGAGCAGGGCTTCTGCGGAACCTGCCAACACCGCGTTCTGGCAGGCGAGGTGGACCACCGCGACGAGCTCCTCACGGACCAGGAGCGCGCGGACTCGATGCTGCTGTGCGTCTCCCGCGCGAAGGAGGACCGCCTCGTCCTGGACCTCTGAACGCTCCTCGGTAGGGTGTCCGCATGACAACCGGGGTGCGGCGCAGGATGGGTGTCGAGGAGCGGCGGCAGCAGCTGATCGGGGTTGCCCTGGAGCTGTTCAGCCACCGGTCGCCCGACGACGTGTCGATCGACGAGATAGCAGCGGCCGCGGGGATATCCCGGCCGCTCGTCTACCACTACTTCCCCGGCAAGCTGAGCCTGTACGAGGCGGCGTTGCGGCGGGCGGCCGATGAGCTGGCGCTGCGGTTCGTGGAGCCCCGGGAGGGGCCGCTCGGGGCGCGGCTGCTGCGGGTGATGGGGCGGTTCTTCGCCTTCGTCGAGGATCACGGGCCGGGCTTCTCGGCGCTGATGCGGGGCGGTCCGGCCGTCGGGAGCAGCCGGGCCAACGCGATGATCGACGAGGTCCGGCAGGCGGCGTACGAGCAGATCCTCACGCACCTGGGCATCGGGCTGGAGGATCCCCCGGCGCGGCTGGAACTCGTGGTGCGGTCCTGGGTCTCGCTCGCCGAGTCCACCGCGCTGATCTGGCTGGACGGGCGCAGGATCCCGCGGGCCGAGCTGGAACTGCAGCTGGTGCACGACTTCGCCGCGCTCGCCGCGGTGAGTGCGGCGTACGACGCCGAGATGGCGGGCATCCTCGTCCGGATCCTCGCCGGCGAACCCGCCGACGGCCCCTTCGGGGAGCTGGTCGGGCGGCTCGCCGGGCTCGTTCCGGGCGGGGCGCCCCACCCCGTGTGACCGGGCGGGTGACGGCCGTGATCATCGGCGGTACCGGATCACCGATAATGCCCGCGTGATCATTGACGACGGGATCTTGTTCCGGCAGGCCGAGGAGAAGGACGCCGGCACACTCGTGCAGTTGTACGACCAGGCTGCGCGCTGGATGCAGAAGCACGGGATCGAGCAGTGGAAGCCCGGTGACAAGGACGCCGCGCACTTCCGGTCGAAGATGCGCGAGGGCGAGGTGTGGATCGCCCGGGACGCCGACGGCCGCGTGTGCGGCGCCTACGAGTTGTGGTGGTCCGACGAGGAGGCCTGGGGGATCCAGCCTCCCGTGGCGGGTTACGTGCACCGGCTGATGGTGGCGCGCGAGGTCGCCCCCGCCGGGGCCGGCCGGCGCATGCTCGAACATGCCGAGCGGCGCACGGCCGGGACCGGGCGGGAGCGGGCACGGCTGGACTGCGTCTCCACCAACCCCCGGCTGCTCGCGTACTACCGTGGCGCGGGCTACCGGGTGGTCGGCGAACTCCCCGACAAGCAGGGGAAGGACGGCAGGACCTACGGGGTGATCCTGCTGGAGAAGCGGCTGGACCGGCTCAGCGTCGTGTGAAGACCGAGACGGTGCGGGCCGGGACGGTGAACTCTCCCGTCCGTGCGTCGTACGCGGACTGCTTGACCGTGGCGTCGGAGCCCGTCGCCTGGACCGGGTGCAGGGTGTAGCCGGTGCCCGCGAGGGCGGTGACGCGCTGCGGCTGGGCGGTGGGGGTGGCGTTGAAGACCACCACCAGGTCGCCCAGGGTCATCGTGATCACGCCCGGGGTCTCGTCCTTGCCCGAGAGGGGGAAGGCCAGCCGGGACTGGACCGCCTCCGTCGTGGCGAGGGCGAAGTCCGCCTCGGTGGTGCGGATCTTCAGCAGGTCGCGGTAGGCCGCCGAGGTGGCCGTGATGTCCGCGCAGGCGGGGGCCGGTCCGGTCAGGAGCGGCTTCGCGTAGAGCCACTTCGGACCGTTGTCGGCGGCCGGGGGCAGGCCCCGGCCGAAGCCGTTGCCGTCCCGGCAGTCCCAGTGGATCGCGTTGAACCAGTCGCCGCTGTCGTAGGAGTTGCGGTCCAGGGACTTGGAGCGGAGCAGGTCCGTGCCTGCCTGGGAGAGGGCCGGGCCCTGCGAGAGGGTGGCCGTCGCCATGGCCAGGACGTGCATGCGGGCCTGGTCCCGGGGGCTGGTGCCCGCCGGGAGCTTGTAGGTCAGGGCGTCGGCGAGGGTTTCGTTGTCGTGGGCGTCGGCGTAGGCGAGAGCGTCGCCGGGAGCGGCCGCGTAGCCGGCCGGGGCGCCGTTGTAGTCCACCTCGGAGCCCTTGACACGGCGGCCCGCCGTGTCGGTGAAGGCGTACGAGGCGAGATTGCCGGAGAGGCCGACCTTGATCAGGTCCTGGGCGTGCAGGAGGCGGGCCTTCTGCTGCTCCGGAGTACCGTTCGCCGGCGAGGAGTTCGGGGTGGTGAACAGGCCCGACGCGAAGCCCTGCACGCGCGGGTCCTCGTCGAAGGGACCGCCGCCGCGGACCGCGTCGCGCGCCCGGTCGGAGAAGGTGGCGATGCCGGTGCCGGCCATGTTCTTCTGCGTGGCCTGCACGAAGCGGGCGTCGTCGGCGATCTCGCCGAAGTTCCAGCCCTCCCCGTAGAGGACGATCTTCTTGCCGTCCACCCCGTCCTTGGCGACGGTGAGGTCGTCGAGGGCCCTGCGGACGGCCAGGATGTTGGCCTTGGGGTGGTGGCCCATCAGGTCGAAGCGGAAGCCGTCGACCTTGTACTCCTTCGCCCAGGTGACGATCGAGTCCACGACGAGGCGGCCCATCATGGCGTTCTCGGGAGCGGTGTTGGCGCAGCAGGTGGAGGTGGCGACCGTGCCGTCGGCCAGCAGGCGCTGGTAGTAGCCGGGGACGATGCGGTCGAGGACGGACTTGTCCGACTGCCCGGCGGCGACGGTGTGGTTGTAGACCACGTCCATCACCGTGCGCAGCCCGGCGCCGTTCAGCGACTGGACCATCTTGCGGAACTCGACGGTACGGGCCGTGCCGTTCGGGTCGCTCGCGTAGCTGCCCTCGGGAACGGTGTAGTGCAGCGGGTCGTAGCCCCAGTTGTACGCGTCCTTCGCGGCCGCCGCCGCCACGCACGCCTGCTGCTCCTGCGAGTCCGGCGCGTACACCTTGAGGTCGCAGGCGGGCTCGGTGCGGTCGGCCGCCTTCTCCGGGATGGTGCCGATGTCGAAGGCGGGCAGGAGGTGGACGTACGAGGTGCCCGCGGCGGCCAGGTCGCGCAGGTGCCGCATGCCCGCCGAGGCGGTGTCGGTGAAGGCCAGGTACTGGCCGGGGTGACCGCTGGTGCGGTCCGCGACCGAGAAGTCGCGGACGTGCAGCTCCTGGATCTGCGCGGAGGTGAAGGGCACGGGCGCGGGCTTGCGCAGGGTCTTCCAGCCGGGCGGGGCCAGCTGGGGATCGGCCAGGTCCACGGCCAGGCTGTGGGTGGAATCCGCGGTCAGGGCGGTGGAGTAGGGGTCGGTGACGAGGTTGCGGACCACCTGGCCCGTGCTCGGGGCCCAGACGGTCACGTCGTAGCGGTACGGCTTTCCGGTCCAGGAGCGCTCGCCGCGCACCGACCAGACGCCGCTGGCGTCGTCCCGGCGCATGGCGACCGTGCGTCCGTCGAGTTCGAGGGAGACCTGCCGGGCGGTGGGCGCCCAGACCGAGAGGGTGGGGCGGCCGTCCTTGAAGACCGGGCCCAGGGACGCGGTGGTCGCGTACAGGTCGTCCAGGACGCCGGCGAGCTGGACGCCGGTGGCGGCCAGGACGGCGCCGTTCGCGGCGCGGGCGCTCGCGACGAGCTGGCCGCGCAGGGCCTCGCGGACGCGGTCCCGGTCGCGCGGGTCGACGGTGAACGCGGCGTACGCGGCCAGGTGCGGGAACTTCTGCTTCTGGGCGACGGTCAGCTCGGTCCTGGCCAGCCGCAGCCACTCGGCACGGCCCGTCAGGGCGCCGTTCGCGGCCTTGACGGCGCCTTCACGGGAGGCGAGGAACTGGACGGAGGCGGCGGCCGCGGGGGCGTTCCAGGCGACGGTGTCGCGGTCGATCCAGACCGCGTGGGACGTGGTGAGGTCCAGGGCGGCCGAAGAGCCGGCGGGCTGCGGGAGGAGGTACTTCTGCAGGCCCCCCAGCATCCAGACCTCGTGGCCGGTGGCCTTCAGGTCCAGGGACTGGTCGGAGGGGAGGTCCTTCTCGTCGCCCTTGTGGAGGATGTAGCTGAGGCTGGTGGCGCCTGCCGCGAGCGGGACCTCGTAGACCGCGCCGTAGGAGTCGGTGCGGGCGGGGAGCAGGGGCTTGGACCAGTCGGTGGGGTTCGCGGCGCCGGTCCAGACGTGCAGGCCCCAGCCGTCGTAGGCGCCGTCGGGGCGCTGGTAGTGCAGGACGGCCTTGCCCTGGTCCTGCGGCGGGTAGGCGGGACGGTCGGTCCGGGCGGGCTCCTTGCCCTGCTCCAGCCAGATCTCGCCGGTCTTCGTCACGTCGATGGTGCGGTCCGCGGCGACGTCCTTGTTGCCGTCCTTGTCGATGACGAGGTAACCGACGGAGGAGGCACCGGGCTTGAGCTTGACGTACGCGAACGCGCCGTAGGCGTCGCGGCCGGTGAAGTCGTGGCCGGCGGGCCAGGGAGTGGCCTCACCCTCGGCGAGGTCGCCCCAGGCGTAGAGGCGCCAGTTCGTGTAGTCGCCGTCGGGGCGGTTGTAGTGGACGACCGCGTAGTCCCGCTGGGTGGCGGTGGGGACCTCGGCGGGCGGGGCCGCTCCGGCGGTGGACTGGGCGAGGGCGCTCGCGGTGCGGCCGGCGGAGTCGACGACGACGGCCTTGTAGCGCAGGGCGGTTCCGGCCGGGGCGGTGACGTGCTGGGTCACCTTGTAGGGGGCGTGGTCGGCGGAACCGAGGACCTCCCACTTGCCGTTGCCGCTCTGCGCGGCGAAGACGACCCGGTTCAGGCCGCCGCCGGTGACCTCGGCGGAGAGCTCGACGGTGCCGGCGGCGCCGGGGGCCGGGGCCTTGAGGGTCAGGGCGGGCTTGGCGGCGGGGGCCGCGAGCGGGGCGGTGTTCTGGAGGACCACCGAGCCGAAGGCGGGGACGACGACGGTGAGCTTGCCGGCCGCCGAGGCGCGGATCAGCGCGGAGCCGCCGTACAGGGTGCGGTACTGGGCGCCGGCCGGGGCGTCGATCTCCACGGTGCGGGACTCGGCCCCGTTGTTGGCGGCGACCAGGTACTCGGTGCGGCTGCGGGTGTCGGTGCGCGCGAAGGCGTAGACGGAGCCGTCGGCGAGGCGTTCGCTCTGGACGCCGTCGCGCAGGGCCGGGTGGGCCTTGGTCAACTTCGAGAGAGCACTGATCTCCTTGTAGAGGGGGTGCTCCGGATCGTAAGCATCGCTCGCATGGGTGCGTGCCGTTCCGAGCTGGTCGTCGTCGAGGTAGTCGGCGGTCTGTGAGGCGAAGAGCGGCTGGCGGGCGTCCTTGTCGCCGCCCGCGCCGGTGAAGCCCTGCTCATCGCCGGAGTAGATCACCGGGTTGCCCCGGGAGAGGAACATCAGCTCGTTGGCGAGCCGGTAGCGGTCCAGGAGCTCCTGCTCCCCCGCGCCCGGCCGGTCCTGCTTCAGGAAGCCGGCGAAGCGGCCCATGTCGTGGTTGCCGAGGAAGGTCACCTGCTCGTAGGCGTTGGCCTTGCCGGAGGTGTACCGGTAGTCGTCGCCCAGGACGGAGGCCAGCCGGCCGGCCCCCGCGCCCTGGGAGGCGTACGCGCGGATCGCGTCCTGGAGCGGGAAGTCGAGGGTGGCGTCGAGGCGCCCGCGCGTCACGTACGGGGAGGTGACGGCGGTGTCGGCGGAGTAGACCTCGCCGAACATGAAGAAGTCGTCGCGGCCGCGCTTGGCGGCGTAGGTGTCGAGGGCGGTCGCCCACTGGGTCCAGAACTCGGTGTTGACGTGCTTGACCGTGTCGATGCGGAAGCCGTCGATGCCGAAGTCCTTGACCCACTTCTCGTAGATCTTCTCCATCCCGCTGACGACCTCGGGGCGCTCGGTCCACAGGTCGTCGAGGCCGAAGAAGTCGCCCTGTTCGGAGGATTCACCGGCGAAGGTGGAGTCCCCTCGGTTGTGGTACATCGTCGGGTCGTTGAGCCAGGCGGGGACCTTGAGGTTCTTCTTCGCCTCCGGCACGAACGGGGTCCGCGGGAAGGATGCGCCGTCGACCTTCGGGAACTTCCCCTTCCCACCCGCGTAGTCCTTGTCGTCGAACGGCACACCGTCCTTCGTCAGGTACGGGAACGCCCCCTTCGACAGGTACGAGTAGGACGCCTCCCGGTAGTCCACGACGTCGGCGGTGTGGTTGGTGATGACGTCGAAGAAGACCTTCATCCCCTTCCCGTGCGCCTTGTCGATCAGCCGCTCCAGGTCGGCGTTGGTGCCGAAGTGCGGGTCGACCTGGGTGAAGTCGGTGATCCAGTAACCGTGGTAGCCGGCGGACACGTCGGTCCCCTTGCCCTGCACCGGCTGGTTCTTGAAGATCGGCGCCATCCAGATGGCCGTGGTGCCGAGCCCCTTGATGTAGTCGAGCCGGTCGGTGAGCCCCTTGAGGTCACCGCCCTGGTAGAAGCCCTTGTCCGTCGGGTCCAGGCCGGTCTCCAGACGGGAACCGGTCAGGCCGCCCCGGTCGTTGGCACGGTCGCCGTTCGCGAAGCGGTCCGGGAGGACGAAGTAGAACTGCTCCCTGGTCAGGTCGTGCCGGGCCGGTTCGGCGGCCAGTTTCGCGTCCGAGGGCGGCGCGGGCGGCTTCGCGGTGGCCGCGGCCGCCGCGGGGAGGGCGGGCAGGAGCGTCACGGCCAGGGCGGCGGCGATGACTCCTGCGGCAGGGCGTATCAAGGCGGATCTCCTTGTGTACGGGTCGCGTGTCGCGTGGATGAGGGCCGCCCTGCGGTGGCGGGGAGAGGTGCCGGGCGGCCCTGGTCGGTGGAGCGGCGGCTCAGTTGCGCCAGGTGTCGGTCAGCGTGACCTTGCCGCTCGCGGGGACGGTGGCGGTGCGGTTGGCTCCGCTCTCCCAGGTGACGTTGCCGGCGGCGTCCCTGCGGACGTACTTGTACGCGAAGGCCGTGCCGGCCGGGAGGGCGACGTCGAGCTTCCAGACGGGGTAGGCCGCCGGGTCGAGCTTGGGGGCGGCGGCGGGGTTCCAGGCGCCGAGCTCGGCCCGGTCCCCGACGACGTGGATGTTCTGGCCGGGGACGGTCGTGGTGTTGACGGCGAAGGAGGCGCCGGAGGTGGCCGACGGCGGCGGCGTCGTACCGCCGGAGCAGGTACGGGCGCCCGTGTGCAGGGCGAGGGCCGTTCCGGCGGGGAGGGTGGCGGTGACCTGTCCGGCGGAGTTCACCGTGACCGTGCGGTTGTTCTGCACGTCGCAGTAGTCGCCGGCCGCGAGGGAGGTCTGGAAGGTGCGGGTCAGGGCCGAGCCCTCGTGGTTGATCGCCACGTACGCCTTGGAACCGCGGCCGAAGGCGATCTGGTCGCCGCCGTTGTCCCACCAGTTCGTGACGGACTGCCCGCGGGCCGCGTTGCGGAAGGCGACCATGGAGGAGATCTCCCGCCAGGCGTGCTGGCACTTCCAGCCGTCGGTGTAACAGGCGCTGACCGAACCTCCGCTCGGCGGGCCCGCGTCCTTGTCGGTCCACTCGTAGCCGGAGTGCACGTCCGGGGAGCCGTAGGGCCACGCCAGCATGAAGACGTTGGCGAGGGTGTAGGCGGAGCCGTCCTTGTAGCTGAGGGTGTCGCCTCCCCGCTCGGTGTCGTGGTTGTCGACGAAGACGCCGGACTGGCCGCTGGGCATGTGGCCCCAGGCCTCGCCGAAGTTCTTCAGGTAGGCCAGGTTCTCGTTCTGGAAGACCCGCTTCAGGTCCCGGGCGTAGCGGAACTCCTGCACGTCGCCGTTGCCGAGGTACTCACTCGGCGACACGGCCTCGCCGGCCCCGTGAATGGCCTCCTGCTTCCAGTAGACGCCGGGGTTCGTCAGGCGGGACTTGATGTTGGCGAGGTCGGCGGCGGGCATGTGCTTGGCGGCGTCGATCCGGAAGCCGTCCACTCCCAGCGACAGCAGGTCGTTGAGGTAGGCGGCGATCCGGCCGCGCACGTGGTCCTCGCTCGTGTCGAGGTCCGCGAGCTGCACGAGCTCGCAGTTCTGGACGTTGCCCCGGTCCTGGTAGTTCGAGATGGTCGCCCGGCAGTCGTCCATGTCGGAGCCGGAGTAGATGCCGGGGTAGTTGTACTTCGTGTACGAACTCCCGCCGGTGCCCACGCCGTCGGCGGCGGCCATGTGGTTGACGACGGAGTCGGCGACGACCTTCACCCCGGCGGCGTGGCAGGTGTCGACCATGCGCTTGAAGGCGGTCCGGTCACCGAGCCGACCGGCGATCTTGTAGCTGACGGGCTGGTACGAGGTCCACCACTGGGGGCCCTGGATGTGTTCCTGGGGAGGCGAGACCTGGACGTACCCGTAGCCGGCGGGCCCGAGGGTGCCGGTGCAGGCCGCGGCGACGGAGTCGAACTTCCACTCGAAGAGGACGGCGGTGACGTCCTTGTCGCCCGGAGGCGTCGCGGAGGCCTGCGGGGCATGTGCGGTGAGCGCGACGAGCACGGCGGCGACGACGAGGCCCGCGGCGCCGACGGTGGCGGTGCGGGCGGTGGTGGCGATGCCGTTGGTGCCGGTGGTGGGGCGTGGGGATGGTGTGGGTCTGACGGCTCTGGCAGACATGCGGGGGGCCTCCTGGCGGGAGAGGTGGGGATTGTTCGCGACCGTAGGGGGGCACCCGGGAATGTTGCAAGACCTTGCGCAAGAGATTGCAGAATTGTTTCCTCAAGCGGGCGGGCAAAGCCCCACGTGCGGGGCAGGCGGGGGTCAGGGCGGGCGGGATCAGGGCCTGGGGCGGGGGCTTCGGGTGGCGGGAGCGGGGCGGGCGGGAGCGGGACCTTGCGGCGGCGGCTTCGGGGGGCGGAAGCCGGGCGGGCGGGAGCGGGACCTTGCGGCGGCGGCTTCGGGGGGCGGAAGCCGGCTGGGCGGTATCAGAGTGGGTTTGGGGGTTTCCCGTCAGTCTCATCGTCTCTCCGTGTCGGGCCGGTCCCTCAAGGGCGCTCCTTCGTCGCGTCGCTGCGCGATGGCCTGCGGCCACCCTTGACCGACCGTCCCGCCACGGACATACGAAGACCGACGGGAACCCCCAAAGAAACGGGCCGGCCATTCCTGATCCACAACAGCCCGATCAGCGACCCCCGGCCGGGTCGGGGGGCGCATCAAATCGCTACGCGCTCCTGACGTCTCGGCGTCCGCAGTCCGCCTGGGGCTGGACATAAGCCGCCCCAAATCGCCACGCGCTCCTCACGTCTCGGCGTCTGCGATCCGTCTTGGGCTGGTCAGGCGCGTCAGATCGCTACACACTTCCCGGTGATGGCGGATGGCGGCTGTCTGTGGCTGGTCATAGGCCGCCCACGGTCCTTGGGGTGCTCGATGACGGCGTCTGACAGCCGCCTGGGGGAGGAAAAGCGGCAGACAACGGCTATGCCGATGCGTACCCGGGTCTAGTGGCGCGGACGGCCGAAAAGGCCAGCAGATCGCCCTAATTGCCCCACTCTGGGCGTCGCCTTGTGATGCGGGCCTCGCCTTGATGGGGGTACACCTCGGCTGAGCCGAGCATCCGCCCCTCCGCCCCCTTCTCAGGCCCCGAGCAGCCCCAGACGGCCGTCAGTCGCCCTCATCGAGGAGCGCGTAGCGATCGGTGGCGGCCTATGTCCGGCCACAGACGGGCGCCGGCCGCCATCACCGGGAAGTGTGTAGCGATTTGATGCACCCCCCCCGACCTGCCCGGGGGTCGCTGATCGGGCCGTTGTGGATCGGGAATGGCCGGCCCGTTCCTTTGGGGGGTTCCCGTCGGTCTTCGTATGTCCGTGGCGGGACGGTCGGTCAAGGGTGGCCGCAGGCCATCGCGCAGCGACGCGACGCAGGAGCGCCCTTGAGGGACCGGCCCGACACGGAGAGACGATGAGACTGACGGGAAACCCCCAAACCCACTCTGATACCGCCCAGCCGGCCCCCGCCCACCGAAGCCCCCGCCGCAAGGTCCCGCCCCGCCCGCCCGGCCCCCGCCACCCGCAGCCCCCGCCGTGCGATCCGACCCCGCACGCCCAGCCCCCGCCGCACGTCCCGATCCCGCCCGCCCAGCTCCCGCCACCCGCAGCCCCCGCCGCACGCCCCGACCCCGCCCGCCCGGTTCCCGCCTACCGAAGCCCCCGCCCCAGGCCCTGATCCCGCTCCCTCAGCCCCCGCCCCCCGCAGCCCCCGCCGCACGCCCCGACCCCGCACGCCCGGCTCCCTCCGCCCCGGCACCGCCCCGCACTCCCTCCCGGCCCACCGCAGGGGCGTGGCGCTCGCGCGCCACCTGCGCGCCACCGGCGTCACACCGGGGGGATGGATGCTCTTCAACAGCAAAGACCGCAGGGCATCGAGGAGGTGAACGTCATGAAGGTTTACACCAAGCCGGAGGCCAAGAAGGTCGACCAGGGCACCATCGTCGCTTCCGTGCGATAGCGGTGACGACATGCCACGCCTCCCCTTACCGGGGGCGTGGCATGTTCCGCTCCAAGACACAGACACAGGGGAATCGGAAGCCACATGTGCGGAATTGCCGGATTCGCTCACACCGATGGAAGCGGCCTCGATGGGTCCGCGGACCAGATCCTGCGCGACATGGCCCGTGCGCTGCGCCCCCGCGGCCCCGACGACATGCAGTTCCACCACACGGCGCAGGCCTGCATGTCCTTCACCCGGCTCGCACTGATCGACCCCGAGGGCGGCCGGCAGCCGTTCATCAGCGACGACGGCAACGTGATCCTCGCCTGCAACGGCGAGATCTACAACCACCGCGAGCTGCGCCGCACGTTCGAGGGCCGGGCGAGGTTCCGCAGCGAATCCGACTGCGAGGTGCTCCTCCACCTCTACCTGGAGAAGGGCATCGACTTCCTGGACGACGTCCGGGGCATGTTCGGCATCGCGGTCATCGACCTGCGCGAGCAGCGGCTGCTGCTGGCCCGGGACCGGCTCGGCATCAAGCCCCTGTTCGTGCACCGCCGCGGCGACACCGTGCTGTTCGGTTCGGAGATCAAGGCGCTCTTCGCGCACCCCGAGTGCCCGCGCGAGGTGGACTGGGCGCGCGCGCTCGCGGACCAGGGTCTCAGCGCCGCCCCCGTGATGGTCGACGACGAGCCCGTGACCTGGTTCAAGGGCGTGGACCACGTCCCGTCGGGCGCCGTCATGAGTATCGGCCTGCGCGACGGCGCGACCCGCGTGCACCGCTACTGGGAGCTTCCTGCGCCGGCCGAGGCGGGCGACCTCCCCGAGAGCTTCTTCGTGCAGAGCATGGGCGACCTGCTCGCGTCGTCGGTCCGCGAGTGCCTGGTCGCCGACGCCGAGATAGGCGTCTTCCTCAGCGGCGGCCTGGACTCGGCGGCGATCACCGCCCTGTCCGCGCACACCGAACTGCACACCTTCTCCGCCCTGACCGGCAGCACGGTGGTCAACAAGGACGCCCAGTACGCCCAGGAGACCGCGGGCCTGCTCGGACTGCCCCACCATCAGGTGGCCTTCGGCGCCGACCGGGTGCCGTCGCCGGACGAGTGGCGGCGCCTGCTGTGGCTGATGGAGACGCCGCAGTGCGGACCGGAGCAGTTCTACAAGAGCGAGATGTACCGTTTCGCCCGCTCCGAGCGGCCCGAGCTGAAGGCGATGCTGCTGGGTTCCGGCGCCGACGAGTTCAGCGGCGGGTACAGCGTCGCCCTCTCGGGAGGCGGCGACTGGGACGACTTCGACGGCAACCTGCGCACGATGGCCCGCCGCAAGGCGCTCGGCACCCGGTCCCCGGTGTCCGCCTGGTGGGAGGAGACCGACCTGCCGCTGCTCGGCGACGCCGCGGTGGACGCGTACGCGCCGGGAGCGGTCGACGATCCGTACGGCTCGTACCTGGCGTGGAAGTTCCGCGACATGCAGCAGTACAACTTCTGGGTCGAGGACCGCACCGCCTCCGGGAACGGGGTCGAGGCGCGGGTGCCCTTCCTGGACCACCGCATCATCGAGCTGCTGGCGAGCGTGCCCCGCACCTATCGCAAGCGGCTGTTCTGGAACAAGCAGGTCATCCGCGAGGCCGTCGGTGACATCCTGCCGCCGGAGGTGATCAGCCGTCCCAAGCTGGCCTTCTACGAGGGTGAGGGCGTCCGGCACACCCACCGGACCTTCACCCGCATGCTGGCCGGGGCCGGTGACGAGCTGGTCGAGGAGGCGCTGTCCTCGCCGCGCGCCGCCCAGTACCTCGACGGGACCAATGTCCGCCGGACGCTGCGCCGGCTGGAGCAGGACCAGAGCTCCGGCCACGTGGAGCTCCTGCTGCGCGTCGTCAACCTGGGCCTGCTCGACCTGATGACGGTCGACCCGCCCGGCAGCCGCCCGGCTCCCGGCCCGGCGCCGTACGAGGTGCGGGTGAACGACTTCGAAGGTCCCGAGCTCCGGGAGCTGTTCCCGCAGACCCGGATCGAGGAGGCGACCGTGCTCCGGCTCGCCGACGGGGTCCTCGTCCTGGACGACTCGCCCGAGGCGAAGACCTCGTACGTCGTGATCGGCGGCGCGCTGCGCTTCACCATCGACCAGATCACCCACGGCGACTGGCTGCGGCTGCTGCGCGCCTTCGACGGGGTGCGCCCGCTGGACTCGGCGGTCGCCTCGGTCGGCTGCGGTCTGGAGGACATGCGGCCGCTGCTCGACGAGTCCCTCGAAGCCGGTCTGCTGGAAGTGGTCCCCGGCGCGGTGACGGCCGCGAACTGAGCCGCGGCCGCGGCTCGGCCCCCTTTGGTACCGGCATCCGGATGTGGACGTGGATGTGCGGAAGTAACCACGAGTACGAGTGAGGTCAACCCGATGACAGCCCATCTCTACTGGGACGAGGTCTGGCGTACCGACGGCGGACGAGCGGACTGGTCGCGGCCTCACCCGTGGGTCGTGGAGGAGGCCGCCCGGCTGCAGGCCCTGGGCGCCAAGGACGTACTGGATCTCGGCTGCGGGGTCGGCCGGCACGCCCTGTTCTACGCGGAGCGGGGTCTGGCCAGCTCCGCGACCGACCGCAGTCCCGAGGCCGTCCGCGTCGGTCTCGACGAGAGCGCCAAACGCGGGGTGAACATCGCCTTCGAGGTGGCCGACTTCACCGAGTTGCCCTACGAGGACGCGAGTTTCGACCTCGTGCTGGCCTTCAACGTGGTCTACCACAACGACGAGGCCGGCCTGGCCAGGGTGCTCGCCGAGGTACGCCGCGTGCTCCGCCCGGGCGGCGTCTACCAGTGCACGATGCTCTCCAAGCGCAACGGGGAGTACGGGCGCGGCGACGAGGTCAGCCCCAACACCTTCTGCCAGCCCGGCGCGCCGGACGACAAGGTCCATCCACACCTGTACGTCGACGCCGCGGACCTGGTCCGCCTGCACGAGGGGTTCCGGCTGCTCAGCGCCACCGACGCGGAGCACGAGCGGCCGGGTTCCTTCCACTGGCACTGCGTCTTCGACACGCCCGGACAGGACGTGGCGGGTGCCCGTCACGGACGGTTCGCGCAGAGGGCGGGGGAATGATGCCGAAGGCGGCGCGACTGCGCGAGTTGCTGGAGCGCAAGGAGATCGCCCGGATCGTCGGGTCCCGGGACGCGCTCACCGCACTGCTGGTGGAGGAGGCCGGCTTCGACGGACTGTGGGCGTCGAGCTTCGAGCTGTCGGCGTCCCGGGCCCTGCCGGATCTGGGCCTGCTGACCATGGCCGAACTGCTCGTGGCGTCCTCGCACGTCAACGAGGCCACGGCGCTTCCCCTGCTGGCCGACTGCGACACCGGATTCGGCGGCAAGATCAACGTCGTCCGCACGGTCCAGCAGTTCGAGGCGGCCGGCATCGCGGGCGTCTGCTTCGAGGACAAGGTCTTCCCCAAGCGCAACAGCTTCCTCGCCGGCCAGAACCTGGAGGACGCGCAGGACTTCGCCGGACGCATCGAGGCCGGCGCGCGCGCCCGGCGCAGCGAGGACTTCACCCTGGTCGCCCGTACCGAGGCGCTCATCGCGGGCCGGGGCATGGACGAGGCGCTGTACCGCGCCCATCTGTACGCGGACGCCGGCGCCGACGCGATCCTCATCCACTCCAAGAAGCCGACACCGGCCGAGATCCTGGAGTTCCTGCAGTCCTGGCAGGCCCGCACCCCCGTGGTGGTGGTGCCCACGACCTACCCGCACTGGGACCTCGCCGAGGCACAGGAGGCCGGCGTGTCGATGGTGATCTACGCCAACCACGCGTTGCGCGCGTCGGTCACGGCGATGCGCGACGTCCTGGGCGAGATCCACCTGCAGGGCGGGACGGGCGGCGTCGAGGACGGGATCGCGCCGATGAAGGAGCTGTTCGGGCTGACGGGCGTCTCCAAGTGGGAGGGGTGGAGCGCGTGATCAGCGCCGAGTTCTTCTGTGCGGAGCTGGACCGGCGCGGGTTCGGGTTCTTCAGCGGGGTGCCCTGCTCCTTCCTGAAGGGGCCGTTCGCACTGCTCGAGCAGCGCGGGAGTTACGTTCCGGCGCCCCACGAGGGCATCGCGCTGTCGATGGCGGCGGGCGCCGAACTCGGCGGGGTCCCGGCCGTGGTGCTGGCGCAGAACTCGGGGCTGGGCAATTTGCTGGACCCGCTGACCTCCCTGGTGACGGCCTACGAGATCCCGCTGCTGCTGTTCGTGAGCCTGCGCGGCTGGCCCGACGCGGCGGACGACGAGCCGCACCACGCCGCCATGGGCGCGGCGACCCTCGGGGTGCTCCAGGCCGTGGGCGTCGCGCACGGCATTCTGGAGCCCACCGAGCAGAGCCTGAAGACGCTGCTGGACCGGGCCGCGCGGGAGCGCGCCGAGCGCCGCTCGTTCGTCGTACTGGTCCCGGCGTCGACGGTGGACACGTGCGCCGTGCCCGCCGCAGTGGCCGACGAGTCGCTGATGAGCCGGCGGGAGGCCGTGGAGGCGATCGCGGGGCATCTGGACGGCGCGCTGGTCTACAGCACCACCGGCATGATCAGCCGCGAGCTCTTCGGCGTACGCGACGACTCGCGCACCTTCTATATGCAGGGCTCCATGGGCCACGCCATCGGCCTGGGCCTGGGCACCGCGCTGAACCGCCCCGACCAGCGGGTCGTCGTCGTGGACGGGGACGGCGCGGCCCTGATGCACCTGGGCGGCCTGGCCCTGGCCGGCGAGCGCCGCCCGGTGAACCTGACGCACCTGATCCTCGACAACGGGGTCTACGACTCCACCGGCGGGCAGCGCACCCGGGACACCGCGATGCGCTGGGACGAGCTGGCGCCGGCGGCCGGGTATCGCACGGGGCGGGTGTGCCGGACCGCAAAGCAGGCCGACGCCCACCTGGCGGAGATCGCGGGCCTGCCCGGCCCCCACCTGGTGGCGCTGCACATCGGCCGCGGTGGGCCGACCCCTCCGCGGGTAACCTCGGCGCACACCAACGCCGGGGTCAGGGCTCGGTTCCAGGCCGCGGCGGCCGACACGTCGAAGGGTCTGAAGTGACCGTCATCGCTCATGTCAGCGACCTCCACCTCGACTTGGGGGCGCGGGCGACCCGTCGCGCCGAGCGGGTGCTGGGCTATCTCCGGGACATTCCCGGTCCCGTGGACGCGGTTCTGGTCAGCGGCGACATCGCCGACCACGGCACCGCGGAGGAGTACGACCAGGCGCGGGCGCTGCTCGACGACCTGCCGTGGCCCGTCCTGGTCCTGCCGGGCAACCACGACCGGCGGGGCCCGTTCCGGGCCGGGCTGCTCGACGAGAAGCCCGGGGACGACGAGCTGAACCGGGTCGTGCGGCTGCCCGGAGGGGTCTTCGTGCTGTGCGACTCGACGATTCCGGGCAGCGACGCGGGGGAGCTGAGCGCCCGCACGCTCATGTGGCTTGAGGACGCGCTGGCCGGTGAGGCCGGTCCGCGGTCCGGGCTGCCGGTCTTCGTCTGCTTCCACCACCCGCCGGTCGAACTGCACACCCCGTACGTGGACCGGGTCCGGCAGTTCCGCGAGGAGCGGCTGGCCGCCGTACTGGCCGGCCACCCGCAGGTGGTGGCGCTGTTGTGCGGGCACGCCCACGTCGCGGCGGCCACCACGTTCGCGGGGCTGCCGCTGCTGGTGGGCCCCGGTGTCGCGTCCACCGTTCCGCTCCCCCTGGAGGGGCGGGATCCCGTGGACCACGAGCTGGCCCCCGGGCTGGCCTTCCACGTCCTCGACGACCGGCGGCGCCTGGTCACCCACTACCGGGCGCTCGGCTAGGGGTGTCCGGGGGCGGATCGCCGCTCATCCCGTAGCCGCACTGCCCGGAGACTGAGAGAAGGCCATGAGAAGAGTTCTGATCGCCAACCGCGGTGCGGTCGCGGCGCGGGCCGTCGAGACCTTCCGATCGCTCGGATGGTCCCCGATCGCCGTCGCCGCCATGTCCGATCCTCAGCAGTTGCACACCGTGGGTGCGGACGGCTGCGAGTACCTCGACGGCGAGGGCCTCGCCGAGACGTACGACCACGTCGGCCGGATCGTCGCGGCGGCCCTGCGGTGCGGGGCCGCCGCCGTCCACCCCGGCTACGGGGCCCTGGCCGAGGACCCCGAGCTGCCCGAGCGGCTCGCCTCCGTCGGCATCGAGTTCATCGGCCCGTCCGCGCAGGTGCTCGCGGCCGCCCGCGACAAGGAGCACGCCGTCGCCGCGGCCGGGCGGCTGGGGCTGCCGGTGCTCCCGCATGCGACGGGGTACGACGACATCACCGCGCTGGTCGAGGAGATCGGCCTGCCCGTCATCCTCAAACCCGTGAACGGCTGCGGGGGGCTGGGCGTGCGCATCCTGCGTACCGGGGCGGAGGCGCAGGAGGCGCTCGCGGTGGTGGCCCGGGACCGGGACGCCCGGTGGTACGCCGAGCGGTACGTCGAGCGGGGCCAGGTGGTCGGGGTGACCGTCGCCGTGGACACGGCGGGTACCGTCGTCGCTCTCGGCGAGCGGGAGAGCCTGCTGGTCGAGGGCAGCATGAAGCTGCTGGAGGCCTCGCCCGTGGAGCGGGTCGCGCCCGGTCTGCTGGAGCGCATGCGGGCGGACTCGGCGCGGCTGGTCACCGGCATGGGGCTGCGCAACGTCGCGACGGTGGAGTTCATCGTGGGCCCGGCCGGGCACTACTTCCTGGAGGTCAACGGCCGGCTGCCGCTTGCCTACCGGATGTGCGAGGCGCAGACCGGGACGGACCTGATCGCCCTGCAAGTGGAGCTGGCGCAGGGCGCGTTGCTCGCTCCGGGACGGATCACGGCGGACCGGGACGTGCACTGCCTGGAGGCGCGCCTCTTTCTCGGGGGCCCGGGCCGCGTGGAACGCCTCGACCTGGCGCCCGAGGCGGACGTGACGTACAACTGCGCGCTCGACGTGACGCGTCCCGTGGTGCTGGACAACATCGTCACGCAGGTCCTCGCCACGGGCGACGGCCGCGGGCCGGTGGCCGGCGCGGTGCTGCGGGCCGTGGAAGGCAGCCGGATAACGGGGGTTGCGCACTGCTCGCAGGACATAGCCGCGTGTTTGAGGGAGTCGGGCCTGGTGCCCGACCGGCTGGGAAGCCACGCACTGGGAGTCTGACATGAACACCAAGACCGATGATCCCTTCTCGACCGTCCGCGTACCCGTCGACCCGGACCTGGCCACCGCCGTCTCCGCCGCCCCGGAGCCCGACCGCCGGCAGGACTGGTATCCGGAGCTGTACGCCACGCTCCAGGACCTGGTGCGGCGCCATCTCGACGCGCTGCCCGGCTATTTCGTCCTGACGGGGCTGGGCCACCTGACCGAGCGGCAGGCCCGCGACTTCACCGTGGCCGTCTCGCGGATGACCGGCGACCTGCTGCCGCAGGACGGACACGGGGCCCTGCTGCGCGACGTACGGGACCGTGGCGTGCGGCTCGGCGAGGGCCCGACCGGCCGCTACTCCGACAGCCGCCAGGGCGGCAGCCTGCACACCGACGCCGCGCACCGGCCGGGCCGTCTTCCGGACATCTTCACGCTGTTCTGCCTCCGCCAGGCGCGCAGCGGCGGCGCGCTGGTGACCGTGCACGTCAGCGACCTGCTGGAGGCGCTGGCGGACCATCCGCGGGAGCTGGAGACGCTGCGGCTGCCGGTGCACTTCGACACCCGGGACGACACCCCCGGTGTGCCGCTGACGACGCAGCGCCCGGTCTTCGAGTACAAGGACGGCCGGGAGCGGATGTACTACCTGCGGGACTACATCGAGATCGGCCACCGGCACCCGCACGTGCCGCCGTTGACACCCGCGCAGACCGAGGCGCTGAACCTGCTCGACGCGCTGCTGGACAAGCGTGAGATGCAGACCCACGGCCGCCTGGAACCAGGCGAGATGATCTTCATCGACAACCGGTCGATCGTGCACGGCCGAACCGCCTTCGAGGATGAGGAGACGCCCGGCGACGGCGGTCGGCTGATGCTGCGCACCTGGATCGGACTGCCCCTCTCATGACGGACCCGGTCACCGATCTGACCCGGGCGCTCGAACGGCTCGGACTGGCCGAGTTCCTGGCCGGGTTCGACGGCGACGTACCGGACCGCCGCCGCTGGGCGGCCGGCGTCGGGGGCCTGGACGGCGTGCTGCGCACGACGGCCGCCTTCCTCCTGCTCGGCGAGCCCGCGGCCCTCGACGCGCTGCCCGCGGCGGTCACCGCCGCGGTCCCCGAGCTGGTGGCCTGCTCGCTGGCGCAGGAGCAGGACGGCCGGGTCCAGCTGGCCGACGTCGCCCTGTTCCGGTCCCAGGGACTGTGGCTGCTGGCCGAGCCGCCGAGCCCCTTCCCGGTGCGCCACTACTTCGGGGCCGACTCGGTCGCCCTGGCCAGACGCGGCACCTACCGGCCGGGCGACCGGGTCCTGGACCTCTGTTCCGGGCCGGGGTTCCAGGGGCTGCTGGCCGCCCAGCGCGGCGCCTGCGCGACGCTGGTGGAGCTGCTCCCGGAGGTGGCGGCCGCGGCCCGGCTGAACGCGCGGCTCAACGGCCTCGCCGCGCGGACCGAGGTACGGACCGGTGATCTGTACTCAGCGCTGGACGCGGACGCGGGTCCGTACGACCGCGTCATCGCCAACGTCCCCTTCCTGCCCACCGTGTCGCCGCCCGGGCGGGAGGCCCCGCACGAGGGCGGCGCCGACGGGTTCACAGTGGGCCGCCGGGTCCTGGACGGCCTGCCCGCGTACCTCGCCGAGGGCGGGGCGGCGTTCCTGACGGCCCTTCTGCTGGAGTCGGACGGGGAACTGCTGTCGGCCGGGGAGCTGCGCGCCCGGAGCGCGGCCGACGGCTACGGCGTCACCGTCACCCTCACGGACCGGATGGCCCTCGACGCCGGCTCGGACCTCGTGCAGACGGTGGTGTCGGACCACCTGGACACCGACCCGCAGGCCGACCCTGCGGCGGTGGCGGCCGAGGTGACCGGAGCCTTCGCGCGGCGCGGCGCGACGGCCGCCCGGCTGGCCTATCTGCGGGCGGACCGGGGAATGGCCGACTTTCGCATCATCGAGCCCGCCCGGTCCTGAACGCCGCCTACCGTGGGGCTGTCCGACACCGGCCGCGATCTGAAAGGACCCTCTGTGACGGCGAGCACGGACGGTGGCACCGTCAACCTCACCGAGCTGGCCTCGATACGCGACACCGGGGCCGCGGAGTGGGACGTTTTGGCGGGTGACGCCGCCCTGTACTCCAGCCACCTGTGGCTGAAGTACGGCGAGGAACTGGCCGACTGCGACCACCGGCACCTGGTCGCCTCGTCCGGCGGCCGCCCCGTGGCGGCACTTCCCGTCCACCGGTTCACGGGCACCGTCCCGCACTTCTACGACCCCTCGGTACTCTTCCCGGGCGCCGCCGAACCCGCCTCCCCCGAGCGCCCGCTGCTGCTCGCCGGTACCCGGCTCGGCTACACCAGCGAGGCCCTGGTCGCCCCGGGGACCCCGGAGCCGCTGGCCGGGACCGCGCTGCGGGCGCTGCTGGAGCGGCTGCGGTCGCTGGCGTCCGGGTCGGGCGGCCTGGCGGCCGCGCTCTACCTCACCGACGCGTCCGTGGAGCGGCTGCTGCCCCTGCTCGGCCCGGCGGACCAGCTGGTGCTGATGGACGCGGGAGCCGTCCTCGACATCGATCCCGACGGGCTGGAGGGGTACCGCAAGCGGTTCACGGCACGCCAGTTCAAGTCCCGCCGGCTGGAGATGCGGCGCTACGACGAGGCCGGCTGCCGCACCGAGGTGCGCAGGCTGTCGGAGTGCCACCAGGACATGGGGCCGCTGTCCGCGCAGGTCCTGCGGCGGTATGGACACCCGGTGACGGACGAGGGGGAATCCGAGCGGTTCGCCCTCCAGGCCGGCCTGTTCGACGAGGAGTGCCGGATCCTGGCGGCCTACCAGGGCGAGCGGATGGTGGGCTTCACCCAGTTCTTCTTCTGGGGCGGCACGATGTACGCGCGCTCGCACGGGCTGGACGACTCGATCGGCCGCGAGGCGAAGCTCTACTTCAACCTGACGTACTACAAGGCGGTGGAGTACGCCGCGGCCCACGGCTACCGCTCCCTGGACCTCAGCTGTGACGCCTTCGAGGCCAAAGTGACCCGCGGGGCACGGCTGGAGCCGCTGTGGGGGCTGGTCCTGGACGCCCCGTGGAAGGGGAAGGTCCTCGACGCGGTCCGCGAGGCGGAGGCGGCCCGCCGGGCCGAGTTCGCCTCGTTCGACCCCGGCGTCGAGACCCGGGTGGCGCAGCTGGTCGCGGCCCGGGGCTGACCTTCCTGCCGTCGTCCCTCGGCCGGCGTCCTGCCGTCGTCCTTCGGCCGGCGTCCTCCCGTCGTCGTTCGGGCCGGCGTCCTCCCGTCGTCCTCCCGGACCGGGGTGCTCCCGTCGTCCTCCCGGACCGGGGGACGGGAGGGCCGCCGCCCCGGCCGCCGGTCGGGTCAGGCCGCGGGCTTCACCTCGCTCGGCGTGCGGCCGCGTTCGGCGATCCGCGCCACCGGCGGGACCGCCGCGCCGGCCGCCACCATGAGGCACGCCAGGGCGATCCAGCCCGGCGGTCCCGCCACCAGGCAGAGCGCGTTCAGGACGGCCGGTGCCACCGCGCCGCCGATGCCCACGCCCACGGAGAAGACGCCCTGGTACTCGCCCTGGGCGTGCTCGGGCGCCAGCCCGAAGGACAGGGCGTACTCCCCCGCCGTGAACAGCATCTCCCCGAAGGTCAGGGCGACCGTGCCCAGCACGATCAGCCCCACCGCGACGGGTCCGGACACGTGGGCCGTGGCGAAGACGATCAGCATGGCCGCCGCGATCACCGGGCCGCTGCGCCGCATGGCCACCGCCCCGTGGCGCGGCGTCTCGATCCCCTTGGCCACCCTGGTCTGCAACAGGACCACCAGGGTGCAGCTGACGGCGAAGACCAGCGAGACCGTCCACCGCGGGGCGTCCGTGTACTCGGCGATCCACACCGGCATCAGCACCGTCATGAAGACGTCGAACATCACCATGACGCCCGCGAGCATGCTGACGGCGAGGAACGGCCGGTCCGCCAGGGCGTAGCCGTGTCCGGCGGTCGGCTCCCGGGGGACCGGCGGCAGGTGCGGCAGCCGAGCCACGAGCAGCGCGGCCACCAGGTAGGACAGGACGTCGGCCAGGATCGCGATCACGTAGGCGGTGCGGGTGTCGGCCTGGAGGGCCAGTCCGCCGAGCAGCGAGCCGGTGACCATCGCGAGGTTCTGCAGGGAGTAGATCCGGGCCCGGTACGCGACCCGGTCCTCACCCCCGACGTACGCGATCAGCGCCCCGCTGATGGCCGGGAAGGCGCCCCGCCCGAGGGAGATCAGGGTGATCACCACCAGGAATCCGGCCATCCCGTCGACGGCCAGCAGCGCGGCCGCCGCCCCCGCCTGCGCGAGCAGTCCGGCGATGCCCACCTCGCGGGGTCCGAAGCGGTCCGCGAGCCGGCCGACCACCGGACCGGCCACCAGCCCGGCGAGCCCGGCCGCGGTCAGCCCCATGATCACGTTGCCCGGCGAGAGGCCGACGGAGCGTACGAAGAACAGCACCTGGAGCGGGGCCCAGCCGCCGGCCCCGAGGTAGCGGACGAACAGGGCCGTGGCCAGGCCGCGCCTGAGCCGGCGTTCGGTCTCCGTCATCAGCGGTCGGTCGCGCCGTCTGCGGCGAGCGGACGGGGATTGACCTCCACCCCCAGCTTCGGCGCCAGGAGCTTGCGCATCTGCTGCGCGGCCGCCTCGGCGGTGTTCGCCCGTACGACGTCCCAGCCCCGGTGGTCCGCCCACTCCAGCATGACCTCCCGGACCGCCGCCTGGTGGGTCAGGAAGCTCTCCGGGCGGCATTCGGGGTCCCGGCCGCACTCGTACGGGGTGATGTCGCCCTTCTTGCGGCGCAGTGCCTCCTCAGGCGTGACGTCGAAGAAGACCACCATGTCCACCGGCGCCATGGCCTCGACGATGGCGTCCACGAGGTTCTTGGGACAGCCGGCGAGCAGTTCGGTGGCGGCGTGCTTGATCCAGTAGCCGTCGAGGATGACCACGTCCTCCTGCGCCGCGGCGGCGCGCTCCGCGGCGAGCGTGTTGAGCCAGCCGAGGAAGAGCATCCGCGCCGGGTTGGGCATCTCCGCGATGCAGACCCGGAGTTCGTCCAGGGAGGAGCCGCGCAGGAAGCGGGCCTGCGGCACCCGGGCCTCCTCGAAGACCTGCCACTTGCCCACCACCCGGAACGACAGCCCCTGGCCGAGCGCCCAGCTCTCCAACCGCTTGACCTGTGTGCTCTTGCCCGCCCCGTCGGGTCCGTCCATCGCAATGATCATGTGGTTCGTTTCCCTTCTCATCTCCGCACGGGCCGACGCCGTACGGAAGTCAGTCGCGCGGCCCGGAGCCTGCGACGCAGATCCCGGACCACGCCCCGCAGCGTCCTTCCCCGTGGCGCCGCGGTGCGTCAGTAGGCACCGAAGTACTCACGGTGCTCCCATGCGGTGACGTCCCCCGGGGCGGTGGGTGGGGCGGTGGCCTGCCACTGCTCGAAGCGGGACAGCTCGGTGCGCTTGAGCCGTACGAGGCAGTCGTGGAGGTGCTTGCCGAGCAGGGTGCGGGCCAGGGCGCTGTCCTCCGCGGCCGCGACGGCCTGCGCCAGGTCCCGTGGCAGGGCGGCCGCCGAGTCGGCGTGCGGGTCCTGCGCCGGGCCGCCCGGGTGCAGGCCGCGTTCGATGCCGTCGAGGCCCGCGGTCAGCTGGGCCGCGAGGTAGAGGTACGGGTTGGCGCAGGGTTCGCCGATGCGGTTCTCCAGGTGGGTGGACTCCTCGCCCGGGCCGCCCAGTACACGCACGAGCGCCCCCCGGTTCTCCGCGCTCCACACGATGCGGTCGGGGGAGAGGGAGAACGGTCCCTGAAGGCGCCGGTAGCCGTTGACGGTGGGGACGGCGAGCAGCGTCGTCCCCCCGGCGTGGGCGAGCAGCCCCGCGACGTAGGAGAGGCCGAGGGGGGACAGCGGCCCGCCGCCGTCCCGCGGTACGAAGGCGTTGGTCTTGGCTGCGGTGTCGAAGAGGGACTGGTGCAGGTGCCAGCCGCTGGGGTCGAAGCGGTCCAGGCCGGGCAGTGCCATGAAGGAGGCGTGGTACCCGAGGCGGCCGCAGATCTGCTTGGTCACCGTACGGAACAGCAGCATGGCGTCGGCGGCGTCGAGGCCGTTCATCGGGCTGAAGGTGAACTCCAGCTGCCCCGGCCCGGACTCGTGCTCGACGGTGCGCAGGGGCAGTCCCAGCTCGCGCAGCGCGCGGGCCAGCGGGGTGATGACCGGCATCAGCGCGTCGGTGAAGGTGTCCAGGTTGAACTGGTAGCCGCCGTTGACCGGTTCGACCGCGGGCGGCTCCCCCTGGATCCCGAACCCGCCGACCGAGGCACCGGTCACCGACCCCGTCAGCCGGGTCAGGTACCACTCGACCTCCAGTCCGACCACGTACTCCAGTCCGCGCGCGGCGGCGCGCTCGCAGGCGCGGCGCAGCACGGCCCGGCTGGACAGCGGGTGCGGGCTGCCGTCGCGCAGGTACTCGTCCGCGACGACCCAGCCGGTGGGGGCCTCGGTGTGGGGCAGCACCCGGAAGGTGAGCGGATCGGGGACGATCAGGAAGTCGCCGGCGCCGGTGAGCTCGGGGACGCCGATGCCGCCGCCGTCGGCGAAGAAGTCGACGCCCACCGCATGGCCGGTGTCGAAGACGAACGGGCCCGGGCTCATGTCGATGCCGTTGTGCAGCACCGTGCGGAAGGACTCCACCGTGAGCGTCTTGGAGCGCATCAGCCCGTGCGGGTCTCCGAAGCCGACGCGGACGAACTCCAGTGACTCCAGCGTCGCTTCGAGCTCCTGCGCGGCGGCCAGCCGGGCCTCGTCCCACAGGCCGTGCCGGTGCACGAAGCCGACGCTCCCGGTGTCGAAGCGCCCGTACGGCCGCTCGGGGACGCCTGGCGTGGTGGGGGCCTTGGTCATGTCGTTTCCTCTTCCGGCCGTCGTGCGGCGAGTCGCGGGTACCAGTGGTGCCAGGGGGCGCTCTGCTCCAGCTGGCGGGCGGCCGCGAGGACCCGCGTGTCCTGGTGCAGCGGGCCCACGAGCTGGAGGCCGACCGGGAGGCCGGCCGGGGTGAGGCCGGCCGGCACCGAGACGGCGGGCTGTCCGGTCAGGTTGAAGGTGTAGGCCTCGGGCGCCCAGGCCAGCCAGCCGGGGGGCCCCGCGGGCGGCGCGCCGGGCGGCGGGGGCGGTGCGTGCCGTTCCGCGGCGAACGGCCCGATGCCCACGGTCGGCATGGCCAGCAGGTCGTACCGGGTCATCAGGGACAGGCTGCGGGCCCGCAGGAGCGCACGGCACTCGTAGGCCCTGGCCAGGGCGGCGGCGCTCAGACCGCGCCCGTGCCGGATCACCTCCAGCCGGTCCTGGTCGAGCAGTGCGGTGTTCCCCGGCTCGTCGTACGGGAGCGCCGCCGCCTCCCAGCCGGCCAGGATCGTCACCAGGGCGGGGTACGGGTCCTCGAAGGGCGGCTCGATCTCCTCGACGTGGTGCCCCCGGCCGGCGAGCTTCTCGACGGCCTGCCGGGCGATCCGGGCGATCACGGGGTCCGGGCCGGGCCCGCCCAGGGAGCGGATCCAGCCGATGCGCAGCCGTGGCAGCCGGTCGGCCGCCGCGTCCGGATCGGCGCCGACCTCCCCGGACAGGCCGAAGGACAGCGGGTCGTCCGCGTCGAAGCCGGCCATCACCGACAGCAGTTCGGCGGCGTCCGCGACGCTGCGGGTGAGCGGTCCCAGGTGGGAGAGCTCCTCGGCGCTCTGCGGCACGTAGGGGACCCGGCCGAGCGAGGGCTTGAACCCGACCACGCCGCAGAACGCGGCGGGCACCCGGATGGATCCGGCGCCGTCGGTTCCCGTCGCCCCGACCCCGATGCCGACGGCCACCGAGGCGGCCGCTCCCGCGCTGGAGCCGCCGGGACTGCGGCTCAGGTCCCAGGGGTTGCGGGTGGGGCCCTGGAGCCGGTTCGTGCCGGCCGCCGACCACCCGCCCTCGGAGGTGTTGGTCTTGCCGACGACGATGGCGCCGGCCGCGCGCAGCCGGGCGACGGCGGGCGCGTCCCGGTCCGGCACCGTGTGGGCGTTCAGCAGGGAGCCACGGGTGGTGCGGATGCCCGCGGTGGCCGTGAGGTCCTTGACCGTCACGGGCATGCCGAGCAGCGGTCTGCCGCACCAGGCGTCGCGGCCCTCCCGGTGCAGCAGCCGGTCCGCGGCCCGGGCCTCGGCGGTCGCCCGCTCGCGCGCGACCGTGAGGAAGGCGCCGATGTGCGGCTCCCACCGGTCCAGCAGCCGGAACGTGCCGGCGACGAACTCCGAGGGGAGCAGGCTGCCGTCGCGGTAGAGGGCGCGGAGCGTGCGGATGTCGGCGAACCGGGCGTCGTCCGCGGTGCGCGCGCCGGGGGCGCGGACGTCGGTCTCAGGAGGCATGGAAGTCCCGGTACCAGGCGTTGTCGAAGTCGCAGACCGTCAGGTTCCGGTCTGCGGCGGCCTGGTGCACCATCGCCTGCACCCGCCCGACTGCGGTGGCCGTGCGCAGGTGGGCCAGCTCGAACGGGTCGCCGCCGGTGCGCATCAGCCGCAGGTCGTACAGGCCGGGCCGGAAGCGGCCCTCCAGCACGATGCCCAGCGGTACGCGCAGCGCGTGGCGCACCCCGAAGGCGACGTGGCCGGTGTGGTGCTGGTCGGACCAGTTTGTGATGTCGGGCATCCCCGGTGCGAAGAACCAGTCGTCGCGGCCCTGCTCCTCGTCCGTCCACGACATGCTGTGCGGCAGGTAGTGCCAGGTGTTGTAGCGCATGCGGGCGCTGTACGCGGACAGGGCCGTGGCCAGGCCCGCCCGGTCCGCGCCGAACCTGTCGCGGAAGGACCGGCCCGCCGCCACGCAGCAGTAGAAGTCCCGGGTGGCCAGGGCCGCCCGGCGCTCGGCGGGGATGCCGCTGTGCAGGACGAGGACGTCCTTGGGGCCGCGCCCCATCACCACGTCGCAGTCCAGGGCCTCGGCGACCGTCTCGAAGAACCGGTGCAGGAACCCTTCGTACGCCGTGGTGAAACCGGCGGGAACCGGCCCCGCGGTCACCCGCTCGACGAGGCCGCGGGTGTAGGAGTCCAGCTCCCCGGGGGTCGCGGCGTACGGGAACGGCTGTCCGGCGGCCTCGGCGAGCAGCGCGGTGAGCCCGGGGGGCAGTTCCGCCCAGGTGACCGGCTCCGTCATGCGCCGCTCCCGCTTGTGCAGGGACGCGCCGTTGATCTCCCGGTAGAAGACCGCGCCGTCGGCGATTAGGGCCGCGCGGGCGCGGGCGCAGGCGCCGGACAGCAGGTCGAGCCCGGCGCCGGCGGGTAACCCGCTGATGTCGGGGAGCGGGTCGCCGTACGCCGATATGCGCTCCCGGAGGAACTCTCTGAGCACGTCGGGGGCGAGCTGGATGCCGTTGAACTCCTCCGCCCGGACGGGGGAGCCCGAGGAGATGAGCGCGTGCACGCAGGCGACGAAGGTGGCGTCCTCGGCCGTCCAGCGTGGCACCGGGGTGGCGCGCAGGGCCGTGAGGACGGAGCCCTCGGCGCCGGGGGCCATGGAGCGGCCGGGCAGATTGCTGAACCGGCCCAGGTTGCTGTAGCAGCGCTCGCCCACGTAGAGCATGACCGGGGCCATGTGGACGAGGGCGTGGGAGATGGCATCGAGGCGCGCGTGCACCTGCGCGGGGTCCAGCGTGGCCATCCAGCGGTGGATCTCCTCGAACTGGAGCCGCTGGACCTCCTCGGCCAGGTTCCACAGACGGCCCAGCGACTCCGGCCGCGCCTGCCACTTCAGCGTGCCGAGCGGGGCGGCGCCGGCCTCCGGGCCGGGGCGGTCGCCGGCGGGCACGACGCGCAGCCGCCCGGTCTCCGTGAGCAGCAGCAGTTCGCCCTCGGCGGTGTCGGTGGCGGTGTCCAGGCCGGCCGCGTGGGCCTCGGCGAGTTCCAGGTACATGCGCTCGCCGAGGCCGAGGGCCGCCCTGCCGACCTGTTCGGGGATCATCCCGTCGAGCGTGGCCGCTATCCGTACGGCGTCGGCGGCCAGCCCGCAGCTGCGGGCCCGTTCGGCGGCCGCTTTGACCTGGGTGTCGAATCCGGGCGTCTTGAGAAGCATCGCGGTCACCTCTTCCGGAGGGCCGGCTCACCCGAGGGCATCGCGCGTCCAGGCGGACTCGTGACGGGTGAAGCCGATGTGGGGGTAGTAGTCGACCGCGGCGGGAGCGGAGAGGAGCACGAGCTTGGCCCGCGGCGCGGCCTCGCGGGTGGCCCGGATGAGGTCGCGTCCCACGCCCCGGCGCTGGAAGGCGGCGTCGACCGCGATGTCGCTGAGGTAGGTGACGTACGCCCCGTCGGTGATCGACCGGGCGATGCCGATCAGCCTTCCGTCGAGGCGGGCGGCGATCACGAGGTTGGCTCCGGCGAGCATCCGGGTGAACCGTTCCACGTCGTCCACCGGGCGGCGTTCGGCCAGGGTGGACGCCCGGTAGAGGGCGGCGGCCTCGGCCACGTCCAGGCCGGCGCCGGCGACGGGTTCACACGTCCACATGGCTCTGCAACTCCTTGCTCAGGCGGCTCAGCCGGGCCTTCAGGTGGTCGCGGTTGCCGAGGAACCGCCGCGGGTTCAGCTGTTCGCCGCCGACCTCGACGCCGCGGGCGGCGAGGGCGGCGGCGAGGGTCGATTCGTTCTCCCAGGCCTCGGTGGCGGCGGCCTGGACCAGCCGGTACGCCTCCTCCTGGTCCCGGCCCCGGGCGACGAGGTCCACGAAGACCTCGGAGCTGTAGACGAGGCCGCGGGTCGCGTCGATGTTGCGTGCCATCCGCTCCGGGAAGACCCGCAGCCCCGAGAGCAGTCCCGCGGCCGACACCAGCTGGTAGTGCGCGACGGTCAGGCTGTCGGGCAGGACGATGCGCTCGACGGAGGAGTGCGCGAGGTCCCGCTCGTGCCAGAGCGCGACGTTCTCGTAGCCGGCGCCGGCGTTCGACCGCAGGATCCTGGCGAGGCCGCACAGCCGTTCGCTCGTCGTCGGGTTGCGCTTGTGGGGCATGGCGCTGGATCCCTGGTAGGCGCTGGTCCGCGGCTCGTCCACCTCCCCCACCTCGGTGCGCTGGAGCATCCGCATCTCCAGGGCGAACTGCTCCACCACCGCGCCTGTCACCGCCAGCGCCGAGAGCAGCTCCGCGTGCCGGTCGCGGGCGACGACCTGGGTGGGCATGTCCTCGATGCCCAGCCCCAGTTCCCCGCAGACGAACTCCTCCACGTACGGGGAGATGTGGGCGTAGGTGCCGACGGGTCCCGAGAGGGTGCCGACGGCGACCGCCGCGCGGGCCGCGGTGAGGCGTTCGATTCCGCGGTGCATGGCGAAGGCGTGCACCGCCAGCTTCTGGCCGAATGTGGTGGGCTCGGCGTGGACTCCGTGGGTGCGGGCCACGCAGACGGTGTCCCAGTGTTCGAGCGCACGCGCCGTGAGCAGTTCCAGGAACGTTCGGGCGGCGTTCAGCACGAGGTCGCAGGAGCGGGCCAGGGTGAAGCCGAGGGCGGTGTCCACCACGTCGTAGCTCGTCATCCCGTGGTGCACCCAGCGTGCGGAGGCCGTGGGCATGGTCTGCGTGTAGGCGGCGAGGAAGGCGAGGATCTCGTGGTCGCGGGTGAGTTCGAGCTCGCGGACCCGGGCCACGGACGGGACCGGGGCGTTGCGGATGTCCTCCAGCGCACGCCGGTCCACCACGCCGAGCTCCGCCTGTGCCGTGCTCGCCAGGACCTCGACCCGGGCCCAGGTCGCGTACTTGCGTTCGTCCGTCCAGAGTGCGGCCATCTCCGGACATGAATAGCGTTCGATCAACGACACTTCTCCTTGGTTCTCGGTCGGGCGCCGGGACGCACCGCGTGGGGGGGCTTGCAACCGGGTCGCGGCAGGGCGATCAGCCGGTGAAGCTGAGCACCGTGGGCGCGGCGGGCTCGCCGGGTGTTCTTCCACCGGTCCCGGGACCGGTGGTGTGCCGTGCGGCGGGCGGCCGCGGCGGAGCCGCATACCAGGCCGCGAGGGCGCTCTGCACCGCCGCGTGCCGGGCCTGGGCCGAGTCCACGTCGAAGGTGAGCTCGCGGGCGTAGAGCCGGACCAGCGGGTGGTAGGCGAAACGCACGCCGCTGGCCTCGATGAAGTCGGCCTCCAGCAGGTGCTGCGCGGTCAGCCGCTCCAGCAGCTCCTCCGTGCTGTCCTGTGGCAGGCCGAGCGCGGCCGCGGCGACGTGCACGGGGAACGAGTCCGTCTCCAGCAGGCTCAGTAGGCGGAACGCTCGGCGCTCGGCGTCGCCGAGCGCGGCCTGGCCGACCGCGAGACTGGCCCGGACGCTCAGATTGCCCACCTGCAGCTCGTCCAGCCTGCGCCGGGTCGAGGACATCCGCGCGGCGAGGTGGCGGACCTGCCAGTGCGGGCGCTCCAGCAGCCGGGCGCCGACGATCCGGATCGCCAGCGGGAGCCGGCCGCAGTACTCCACCAGGTCGGCGGCGGCCTGCGGTTCGGCCGCGAGCCGGGCCGCGCCGATGATCCTGCCCAGGATGTCCCGGGCCTCCTCGGTGGAGAGCAGGCCCAGCCGGGTGTGGCTGATGCCGCCCAGGGTGGACAGCATCTGCAGGCTGGTGACCAGCGCTGCGCAGGTCGGGGACGCGGGCAGCAGGGGCTCCACCTGGGCCTCGTCGCGGGCGCCGTCGAGGACGATCAGGGCGCGGCGCTGGGAGAGCAGACCCCGGTAGAGCGCGGTGAGTTCACCGGTCCCGGACGGCACCGCCGAGGGACTGACCCCCAGGGCGCGCACCAGCTCGCCGAGGACGTCGTGCGCCGGCCGGGGCCCGTGCTCGCCCTGGAGTTCCACGTACAGCTGCCCGTCGGGGAAGGCGGAACTGACGGCGTGCGCCACCCGGACGGCCATGGTGGTCTTGCCGACGCCCGCTTCCCCGTACAGCGCGAGGGTACGCGGAGGATCACAGTCCCGTACCGCCGGCCCCTCCGGCGGTGTGTACAGCAGCCGCCGGATCAGCCGGGACTCGATGTCCGGGCGGGCGAACTCGGCGAGGCGCGGAGGGAGGGTGAAGGGAGTGGCCGGGTGCCGGACCGGATGGAGGGCGGAGGGCTCCGGCTCCCATACCCCCTCGTCCGCGGCGGGGCCGGCGAGGATCTGCCGGTGTGCCGCCCGCAGTTCCTGGCCCGGGTCCACGCCGAGCTCGTCGGCGAGGACACGGCGTGCCTCCTGGTAGGTGCCTAGCGCCTCCGCCTGTCTCCCCGCCTGGTACAGCGCCTTCATCAGCCGGCTCCAGGCACTCTCGCGGAAGGGGTGCTCGGACACCAGCGCCCGCAGCCGGGGCAGGACCTCGGCGTGCCGCCCGACCGCCATCTCGGCGTCGGCCCAGTTCTCCGTGGCGTTGAGCCAGCGCTCCACCAGGGCCGCTCCGTCGCCCTGCCGCAGGTACTCGGAGGGGACGTCGACGAGCGGGGTCCCGCCGGCCTCGTCCATCGCCGCACGGAACAGGCGCGCGCGCTCGGCCGGATCACCGGCGGTCTCGGCCTGCCGTAACGCGTGGTTGAAGCGGTCGAGGTCGAGCCGGTCGCCGTCGGTGAGGATGGCGTAACCGGAGGCGCGGCTGACGACGACGTCCGCGCCGAGCACCTTGCGCAGCCGCGCGATGTAGCCCTGGAGCGTCTTGCGCGCGGTCGGCGGCGGGTCGTTGCCCCACAGCTGCTGCATGAGTTCTTCGGATGTCACCGCGCGGTTGGCGCGCAGGAGCAGAGCGGCCACGAGGACCCTGTGTTTGGCCTGTGGAATTTCGACGGCACGTCCGTTCCGCCATATGGTCAGCGGACCGAAAACGCCGAACTGGAGATCGTCCAGCATGCATTTCCCCCGGTTGTCGCACCGGACACACGTGAAATCAGAGCCCCCGCTCGTTCCCGTGTGTCACTGGAGTCGAGAACTGCTCTCGGAGATCTTCACGACATCATGGGCGGCGAGTTCGGAGAAGAGCTCGATGATGTCGTCGACGACGGATTCACGATCGATGTCGTATTCCCGGGCGATCAGCGTCGCAATATCGCCCACTGTCCGGATTCCGTCGATCTGGCGCCAGATGTGGGCGGCGGAGTCGGTGAGCTCGAAGAAATGCCGGTACCCGCCGACGACCGTCGTACCGCGGTGATTGCGGATCTTGACGTTCAGGGGGAGGGAGGCGACGGAACCCGGACCGACCGTGACGGGGGCCGCGTTGCCTTCGGGCGCCATCAGACCGACACCTCCATGGAGATCCGCTGGCAGACGGCGACGGTCTGCTCGATCCACTTCTGCGGGTTCTCGGGGTCGAAGGAACGCATCGTCTCGATGGCCCAGTACTCCTCGAAGGGGAGAAGGGCGGGGTCCACGATCTGCATCCGGCGGGCCCGCCACTTCGGCCACAGGCTGCCGAACTGACCCTGGCTCGCGGTCAGCGCGTCCACCGCGTGGTTGAAGGCGTTACGCGAGGCGATGACCGCGCTGTACAGGTCTCCTCGGGCGATCTGACCGGCCGTGTCCTCGGTGTAACCATCCGCCTGCTTGAGGGAGTTCACGATCAGCACGGACCGGTGGGCGGAGTCGGCGAGCCGGGTGCGGAGGGATTCCAGCCAGCCGCCGGAGTCCGCGGCGGCCGCGTAGGGAAGGCGCTCCAGCAGGGCGATCTCGTGGTAGCTGAGGGTGCGCCAGGTGCCCTGGTCGTCGCCGAACTGCTCGTTGGTGATCTTCGAGAGGACCTGCTCGACCTGGCCGGCGGTCCAGTACTCGACGTCCCAGCGGCGGCCGTCGACGAAGATCTGCTCGTACTGGAGGGTGTTCGGCTCCAGCGCGACGTGGTTGGTCTCGCCGATTCCGCTGACCCAGGGGTCCCGGGTGACCACGTGGACGTCCAGGTCGCTCGTGGGGTTGCCCCAGCCCCGGATGAGGGATCCGCTCGTGAACACGGTGTCGTAATGGGGTGGAAGGAGCGATCGACTACTGAGCTCGGCTATTACCCCGGATACGTCATACGTCATGGAGTACTACCTTTCCCGTTGCAGGCCCGCGATCGCCTGAGATCATCAGGGAGGGCGGACGTCTGCTCACCCTAGATCAAGTCGGACGCACCGCCTTGAGCAAGGTGGTCAATTTCGGACTCTAACAACGATCTTGAGGGCCACGCCGGACGGCAAGGGTGCGATGCCGGCCACAGGACGGTCGGACCGGAATCGCTACTGCACAAACGTACTGCCCGTACGCCGGGTGCCTGCCGACTCGAATCTGGCACATAATCGCCTCCCCCTGGCCGATTCGATGCGGAGCGCTCCGCGAGAATGTCGGGAAACCAACCTCTGCCCTGTTCCGGTCACCTGGGCGGTCACCCGTGCGCGGCACAGTGTCCGGCCGGGCGGTGGTGCGGCGGAGGTGTGGGGGAGGTACGCGGGATGGGCCGGATCGGGTCTCGACAGGCTTTCGAGTATCCCTCTGAACGGGGTTGATGCCGCGGGGTGTTGTCGGCCACTCTGGACGGGTCGGTCTCGACAACCCGTGCGGACCGACGGCGATCCGAACCGCTTTGGAGAACCCGAATGCCGACCACCGTCCAGCGCAGGGGAACCCCCGCCGCCGCAGGCCGAACACACCGGACCGGCTGCTCACGACGACCACAGGCGAGCCGTCCGCACCGTCCGGCCGCCGGACCACGCAGAGAATTCTGACCTCCCCGCCGGCCGGGCCCCGTACGTCCCTCACTTCGACGACACCGCCGTCCAGCGGGCGGCGAGCGCCGCGGCGAGTGAGATGCCGGCGACCGCCACCGGGACCGGCCCCGGCCCCCGGAAGGCGACCAGCCATCCGATGGCCGCCGGGAAGACGATGCTGCCGACCATCGAGGACGATGCGGCGAATCCGGTGACACGCCGGTCCCCGCCCGCCTCCGCGATCCACGCCAGGCCCGTGGGGAACACCGGCCCGAGCGCCAGCCCGGCCACCGCGTAGCCGATCACCGTCGCCCCCGGAACGGTCGCGAGCAGCAGCCCGCCGGCCGTGCCCAGCAGCCCGAGGGGCACCACGACGGACGCCGACACCCGGGACGCCAACGGGAACATCAGGAACTTGGTCAGGGTGGTGCCCGCCCAGAACGCGGCGAGAACCCGGGCCGAGGCCGGCTCCGAGAAGCCGGTGTCCACGATGTGTTTCGCCGCCCAGCTGGCGATCCCGGTCTCGATCCCCCCGTAAAGCCCGTAGAGAAGGAAGAACCCCGCGAAGGTCCGGACGGACCGGGGCGCGACGGCGGCGGCGGAGACGTCGGCGTCCACGGCCGGGGCGCGATACGCGGCCACCTTTCCCACGCGCAGGCACAGCAGCGCGCCCACGGCCGCGACGAGGAACCCGTAGGGGCGTCCCTGCGGAATCGAGATGCTCGCCACGAGGGGGCCGGCGATCGTGCCGGCCGCAAATAATCCGTTCACCAGGTTCACAAGTGAAACGCCGTCGTCCTGTCGCGCAAATATGCTGTTCACAGCCAGGATCAAGGCGCCCGAACCACATCCCGAGAGGAGACAGGAAGCGGCCGCGATCCATAATTCTGACGAGAAAAAGATCCCGGCGCTGCCGAGCGCATAAAGCAGCACGCTCGGCAGAATAATCCTGCTTTCAGGCAGCCGGACCGCCGACGTGAGCACCATGGCGGCCAGGGCCCCCGCGAAGTAGGACGTGATGAGCAGGGAGGCGCCGCCCGCGCCTGCCCCGAAACGGTCCTCGAAGAGCGGCAACAGGGGCCCTGTACTGGACTGCGAGATCCCGACGAGGAAGAACGCGGCCAGCGCGGCACCGAATCCCGGAGCATGTCTCAAACTTGCCTTCTCCGGCCGGAGCACTGCGGGAATCTTCTTCACCGAACCACCTCTTCTGCCGGGCGCGGATTCCGCTTCGACGTGCCGTCGAGCGCGCTCACAAATATCACAGGCAAAACCGACGATGAGAAGTGGCGCGGCTCACACAGATATTTTGCGGGAAGGGTGGCGGAGAGCCGGAGAAATCTCCTACGTTCGCATCAGGTACAGCTCACCATTGCCTCTGCAATCATGAACGGGGAGTACCTCATGCGTATTGCCGTAACTGGTGGAGACGGATTCATCGGCCGTTACGCGGTCGAGTACCTGCGGGAGAACGGGCACGAGGCGTTAGCCGTCGACCGGGCCTCCGGCATCGACATCCTCGAGGACAAGCTGGAGACCGCGCTCAAGGACGTGGACGGGGTCGTCCACCTCGCGGGCGTGCTCGGCACCGACGAGCTCTTCGACATGGTGGAGACGGCCATCGACGTCAACGTCAAGGGCACCTACCGGGTGCTCGAGGCCTGCCGCAAGAACGAGGCCCGGTTCGTCGGGATCACCATGCCCCAGGTGTGGAAGAACGTGTATCAGACGACCAAGCTGTGCGCGCAGAACCTGTCGTACGCCTGGCACGAGAACTTCCAGGTGCCGGTCAGCCACGTCCGCGCGTTCAACGCCTTCGGCCCCGGACAGAAGCACTACGGCGTCCAGAAGATCCTGCCCACCTTCGCGCTGAAGGCGTGGCGCGGCGAGGCCATCCCGGTGTGGGGCGACGGCACCCAGACGGTCGACCTCGTCTACTCCGCCGACCTGGGCCGGATGCTCGCCGACGCACTGCAGTTCGGCGACTGCGAGGTGTTCGACGGCGGCACCGGCGTCGCCTTCACGGTCAACGAGGTGGCGCAGATGGTCCTGGAGGTCACCGGGTCCAAGGCGGGCATCGAGTACCTCCCGATGCGCAAGGGCGAGACCAAGACCGACCTGGTCGCGAAGGGCGACGGCTGGGAGAAGCTCGGCTGGCGGCCCGAGTTCCGCTCTTCCGACCTGGAGGAGACGGTCCTGCACTACCGTCGTTTCGCCACCGAGGCCTGACCGCATCCTGACCACAGAGTCCCGACCCGAGTCCCGACCCGAATCCTGACCGAGCCCGGGCGGGCCCTCCGGTCCCGCCCGGTCCCGTCGATCCGAAGGTGCCATGGATCTCTTCACCGCCGCCCTCGACCACCTGCCCACGACAGTGCCCGGCAGAGCCGACGCGGCACTGAGCGTCCAGATCGTGGCGCAGGGCCCGGACGGCGAGCGCACCTGCTCCGGCGTGGTCCTCGGCACCTCGGACGCGGTCGGCCGCTGGCACGGCGACGTGCCGGCGGCCGACGTGCGCCTGGAAGTCCCCTACGACGCAGTGCGCGACGCGGCCTCGGGCAGCACGCTCGGCACCGGTCTGGTCATGTCCGGCCGGGTGCGGATGCTGGGCGACTGGCCCGCCCTGGCAGCGTTCCGCGGTGCCGTGCGCGGAGCGGGCCTGCGTGCCTACCTCGACCGTCTCGCGGCGGCGCCGCCCGCCGCGGACGGCGGTCCGGCCGCGAACGGGGCCGGACCGGCCGGCGTGCGCGAGCTGGTCGCCGTCCTGGCCGCGCCCAACGACGAAAACGGCGAGCTGAGCGTGATGGCCCGGGAGCGCTCCCGCACGGCCCTGGACCTCGTGCGCTCCGCCCCGGGTGCCCGGCTCGTGCTGACGGGGGGCTTCGGCGCCCAGTTCAACACCACCGACGTGCCGCACTGGCGGCACTGCGCACGCTGGCTTCGGTCCCAGGGCATGGGCCCGGACGAGGTCGCCGACCGTCTGGAGACCCGCCACAGCTCCGACGACGTGCTGTTCCTGCGCGAGCTCGCCCGCCGGCACCGCACCGACCGCGTCACCGTCGTCACCTCCGACTACCACGCCGCCCGGATCCGCTACCTGCTGGACCTGGTGCTCCCGGCAGCCGTCGTCCGGGCGGTGGCGCATCCTTCCCTGTCACCCGCGCAGCAGGCCGGTCTGCGGGCACACGACGAGGCGGCCCTCGCCAAGTCCGTTGCCGCAACGCTGTTGTTCGGGCCCGACCGTCTTCTCGCCCCGCTGCGCGTCACGGTGGAGGATGGTGCCGAACGCTACGCACCGGCAGGGGCCTGACCCACCGCCCGACCAAGCGCCCGACCGGACGGCCGGTCTCGAGCGACCGGCCGCCGCCCTCGCACCCGCACCCGCACCCGCACCCGGAGGCTCTGTGACCGACATCCCCTGCGACGCCGTGCTGTTCGACCTCGACGGCGTACTGGTGCGGTCGATGGGCCTGATCGAGCGGATCCTGCGCGAGTGGGCGACGGGGCACGGTCTGGACACCGACGCGGTCGTCGCCCTCTCGCACGGCCGCCGCGACATCGACCTCGTACGTCTGGTCGTACCGCACCTCGACGCCGAGGCGGAGACCGCCCGCATCACCCGACGCGAGGAACGCGACTTCGCCGGGCTCGAAGCGGTGCCCGGCGCCCCTGAGCTCGTCGCGGCCCTGCCCCCCGACCGCTGGGCCATCGTCACCTCCGGCACCCGGGCCGTGGCGCTGGGCCGGCTGGACGCGGCGGGCGTGCCGCGCCCCGTCCACCTGGTGGCCGCCGAGGACATCACCAGGGGCAAGCCCGACCCCGAGGGCTACATCCGGGGGGCCGCGCTGCTGGGCGTGGACCCGGCCCGCTGCGTGGTGGTGGAGGACGCCCCGAGCGGCGCCGCGGCGGCCGCGGCGGCCGGCATGCGCTGCGTGGGCGTCGGCGGTGCGGTCACCGGCCCCGCGGTGCGGCTGGCCGCACGGGTGGCGGACCTGCGTGCCGTCCAGGTTCTGAACGGGCCCGGCGCACCGGTACTGAGGATCTCCGACCCGACCGGGAAAGGCCCCGCAGCGTGAATCACGTCATCGCACTCGACGTCGGCGGTACGTCCATGAAGGCGGCCCTCATGGCAGAGGACCACACCCTGCTGCGGCAGGAGCGCCGGCCGACTCCCGTCTCCGAGGGACCCGAAGCCACCGTCGCGGCCCTCGTCGACTTCACCGCGCATCTGCGGGAGTACGGGGAACGCGCCTACGGCCGCGGCGCCCTGGCCGCAGGTGTGGCGGTGCCCGGCTTCGTCGACGAGGCCACCGGCACGGCCGTATACGCGGCGAACATCGGGTGGAGCGACGTACCGCTGGGCGCCATGGTCGCCGACCGCCTGGGCGGGGTCCCGGTCGCCGTCGGCCACGACATGCGCACCGGCGGACTCGCCGAGGCCCGGCTGGGCGTCGGCCGCGGGCTGGACCGCTTCCTGTTCATCGCTCTCGGCACCGGGATATCCGCCGCCATAGGGATCGACGGCCGGTTCGAGGCGGGCTCCCACGGCGCGGCCGGGGAACTGGGCCACGTCATCGTCCGGCGGGGCGGCCGCCCCTGCAACTGCGGCCAACACGGCTGCCTGGAGACGGTCTCCTCAGCGTCCGCGGTGGCGCGTGCCTGGGCGGAGGCGTCCGGCGAGGCCGGGGCGAGCGCCGCCGACGCCGCCGGCGCCGTGCTCCGCGGCGATCCGCGGGCCCGGGCCGTCTGGGACGAGGCGGTCGCCGCGCTCGCCGACGGCCTGACGATCGGGGTACAGCTCCTCGATCCGCGCGCCGTGGTGCTCGGCGGCGGCTTGGCCGAGTCGGGCGAGCTCCTGTTCGCCCCACTGCGCCGGGAGTTGGCGGCCCGGCTCCCGCACCGGGCACCCCTGCCTTCCCTCGTACCGGCCGAACTGGGCGACCGGGCGGGCTGCCTGGGGGCGGGCCTGCTCGCCTGGGACGCCCTGGCGCGGACCACGCGTCCGAAAGACGGGACTTCGACGACACGGCCTAGCCTGGGGGCATGACCAGCGAGATCAGCGAGACCGGCAGGGACGACTTCCACGCCACCCTGCACTCCCTGCGCGTGTGGGACTCCCCGCTTCCCGGCTTCGACACCGGGGCCGCACCCGGGGAGCCGCTGCCGCTGTTCCGGGAGTGGTTCGTGCACGCCGCCCGGGCGGGCCAGCCGGAGCCGCACACCATGAGCCTGGCGACGGTGGACGGCGAGGGGCGGCCCGACGTACGGACCCTGATGCTGCACGACGCCGACGCGCGGGGCTGGCACTTCGCCTCGCACGCCACCAGCGCCAAGGGCGTGCAGCTGGCCCTGCGGCCGGAGGCGGCGCTCGGGTTCTACTGGCCGACCGTGGGCCGGCAGGTCCGGATCCGGGGCCATGTCACCGCCTGCGGGCCCGAGGAGAGCCGGGCCGACCTCGCCGTGCGCTCGCGCGGGGCGCTCGCCGCCGCGCTCACCGGGCGGCAGAGCGAGGTCCTGGAGTCGGCCGAGGACCTGATCCGGGCGTCGGAGCGGGCCTGGGAGCGGGCCGGCGCCGAGCCGGGCGCCCCGGCGCCGACCTGGACCCGGTACGTCCTGGCCCCGGCCGAGGTGGAGTTCTTCCAGGGCGACGCCGCCCGCCGCCACACCCGCCTGCGTTACCGGCGGGCGGCCGAGGGAGCGGACTGGGTGCGCGAGCTGCTGTGGCCGTAGGGCCCCGCCCGCGCCGCCCGCGGGGGCGTACGTGCCGGTGGACGCGCGGGCGTTGACCGTCGGTGCAGCGCGCGGCGGACCGTCGGTGCAGGTCCGCCGCGCGGCGGGATCCGCGTGCAGGGTTAGGGTCGGCCCGTGGACGCTGCCGAACTCGACCGACGCACCCGCATGCACACCGAATGCGTGCCACCCGACATGGTCACGTACCTCCTCGACCACGGACACACCGACGTGGTGCGCGACCTGGCCCGGGACGGCGAGTGGTTCTGCGCCCGGGCCTGGGCGCAGGTCCTGGCCGACCAGGGCCGACGGGAGGAGGCCCTGGAGGTGCTGGCCCCGTACGTCGAGACGGGCTGGTGGACCGCGGCCGGCCGGGCCGCCGGGATGCTCGACGCATGGGGCCGCGGCGAGGAAGCCATCGCCCTCGTCCGCCCGTACGCGGAGGACGGTGAGCGGTTCGCGCTGCGGGACCTCGCACTGCTGCTCGCCCGCCACGGCCGGGGGGAGGAGGCGTACGTCCTGCTCCGCCCGCACGTCGGGGACTGGTTCCTCGCCGAAGCCCTGGTCGAGGTGAGCGCCGGGCTGGACCGGGACGAGGAGGTGGCCGGCCTGCTGGCCGCCCGCTTCGCACCGGAGCGTACGTGCGACCGCTGTGGCAGCCCGGAGTGCGGCCGGCGGTCCTTCGAACCGCACAACGCGGTGACCCTGCTGGCCATCGTGCGCGAGCGGCAGGGCAGGACGGACGAGGCGGTCGAGGTGCTGCGCACGCACGGGATCGTCTCGGTGAACGGCATCGACCCGCTGGCCGCACTGCTCGCCCGGCACGGCCGGATGGACGAACTGCGCGCCTACGCGGCGACCGACTCCGGTGAGGACGCCGCGCCTCTCCTCGCCGAGCTGCTGGAGGCCCGCGGGGACGTGCAGGGCGCGGTCGAGGTGTACCGACCGCTCGTGGCCGGCGGTTCGCCGCACGCGGCGGTGCGGCTCGCGGAGCTGCTGGCCCGGCACGGCCGGGGCGACGAGGCGATCGAAGTGCTGAGGACGCTGCCCGCCTCGCACGGCGGCCACGCGGACTGGGTCCTGGACCCGCTCTCCCGCCTGTACATCGCCCAGGGCCGCGCCGAGGAGGGCTTGGCCCACTTCGCCGCCATCGAGGACCCGGCCGACTGCGAGGAGTGGGATCTGCTGCGGCTGCGGGCGGACCTCCTCGCCGCCCGGGGCTTCCCGGAGCAGGCGGTGGAGGAGCTGCGCGCACACCCCGAGGGCGGCAGCACGTACGCATCGGAGCAGGTGGCCAGGCTGCTGTCCGGCGTCGGACGGCCGGAGGAGGCCGTCGCCGTCCTGGACCCGGACGTCCCGGAACACAGGAAGGAACTCGCCGCGCTCCTCATCCGACTGGGCCGCGCAGCGGAAGCCGTGGCCGTGCTCCGCCGGCCGCTCCCCGCCGTCCCGTCCGGGCCCGGAGCCGTCCCGTTCGGGCCCGTCGAGTACGGCGACCGCCCCTCCTTCTAGGCGGTGTACGGGGTGAAGACCGGGTTCCAGATCCCCTCCGCCGCCTCGCGGAAGGTCACCGTCAGCGGCATGCCGATGCGCAGGTCCGCCGCCTCGCAGGCCACCACCTCGGTCATCATCCGCGGGCCCTCCGCCAGGTCGACCACCGCCGCCGTGTACGGGACGCGCGTGCCGAAGGGCGGGAGGTCGTTGCGGTGGATCACCGACCAGGTGTAGAGGCTCGCGCGGCCGCTCGCCGTCTCCCACGCCACCCGGTCCTCCCCCGCCCAGCAGAAGGGGCAGAACTCGCGCGGGTAGTGGTGCGCCCGCCCGCAGTCCCCGCAGCGCCGCAGCAGGAGCCGGCCCTGGGCCGCCGCATCCCAGTAGGGGCGGGTGAACTCGTCCGCCTCCGGGAGGTCGTAGCGTGCCGCCCCGCCGCTCACAGGAAGAGTCCGATCGCCGCGTCGAGGGACCATGTCTGCCAGGACATGGCGAGCAGTGCGACGAGGGAGATGAGCGCCATCATCGCGTTCTGCCCCTGCTCGGCCCAGTCGTGGATCATCAGCACCAGGTAGAGCAGGTTCAGCAGCAGCCCGCCGACCAGGGCGATCGGGGTCAGGAAGCCGAGCACCAGGCCCAGCCCGAGGGCGAGTTCCGCGTAGACGACGAGGTATGCCATCGCCTTGGGGCGCGGCGCGACGACCCGCTCGAAGCCACCCTTGACGAAGCTCCAGCGGTGCTTGCCCGCGACGTCGGCCGCCCATGCGATGCCGGTCCCGCGTTCGAACCAGCCCTTCTTGTCCTTGTGCCGCCAGCTCTCCAGCCACCACAGGCCGAGGCCTATCCGGAGCACGGCGAGCCATTCGGCCCCACTGAGCCAGATGGTCTGCATCGGCAGCCCCCACCCCTCTCGCGATCGCCACGCGCGATCTGACGGGACGTCAGTTCAGCGGATGCGGGGCGATCCCGCAAGGCCTCGGCCGGCTACGGGTTCGCGAAGAGCCTGCCGTAGCCGTCGATGCCGGCGGTGGCGGAGCCGGCCGCGCGCAGCGCCGCCCACAGCAGGACCTGGTTGGCGGTGAGGACGGGACGCCCCAAGGTGGCCTCCAGGGCCCCGATCGCCCCGACGGCCCGGAAGCCGTTGCCGCCGATGACGACCGCTTCGGCCTCGTCGGGCACCTGGGCGGCCACCCGGTCGTGGAGGGCGTCCGGCCGGATGAGCGCCTGCCCGCTGGGGAGGTCACACGGGGCCGCGTACGGGACACCGAATCCGGCCTCCTCGTAGTAGCCCCGGCCCAGGTCGTTAAGCGTGGCGTCGAACCACGGCGGATCGACGAGGGCGAGCCGCTCGATCCCCAGGACGCGCAGCGCCTCGACCGTGGCGGCGCACGGGGCGACCACGGGCAGGCCGCGGGCCCGCTCCCGCAGCCGGCTCAGCAGGTACGCCTCGCCGCGCGCCCCGATCACGTACGCGGAGCTGGTGAAGGCGAAGGCGATCGCCGCCACCGGTGCGGCGGCGAGCAGCTCGGCGGCCTCGTCCACGTGCGGCGGCTCGGCGAAGGCCCGCACGGGGGCGAGCGGGATGGTCGGGTCCATCACGCCGCCCCGCCCGATCCCGCCGAAGGGCACCCGGGCGAAATGGAGCCCCACGTCCGCCGGGGCCATGGCACGCAGCTCCGACTCCGGTCCGACGTCGGCGTGGGGGGTGAGGACGCCGAGGCGGACGCGCACGTCCCACCCGTCGGGCTGCCACATCACGCACTCCTCTCGTGGGGCGGAATGCACCACTTTGTCAGCACTTTGTCAGCGTTCAGTGCACCGTGACGCCGAGCCGCGCCGGACCGGCTGCCGCCCGTGACCGATCCGCAATCGATTCCCTCCTCGTCCGAGACCCATCAACGCAGCGTGGCGATACGATCACCCGTCATGCCTGCAGTCCCCGAAGCACTCGACATGACCACCCAGCCCCGCCCCGTGTACGTCATCGGGGCCGGCCCCGGCGGCCTCGCCGTCGCCGCCGCGCTGCGCGCCCGCGGGGTCCGCGCGGTGGTCGTCGAGAAGTCCGACGAGGTCGGCGCGTCCTGGCGCCGGCACTACGACCGGCTCCGCCTGCACACCACGCGCCGGCTCTCCGCCCTCCCTGGCCTGGCCGTGCCGCGCCGGTTCGGGCGCTGGGTCTCCCGCGACGACGTCGTGCGCTACCTGGAGAAGTACGCCGAGTTCCACGAACTGGAGCTGGTCACCGGCGTCGAGGTGATCCGGATCGAGCCCGCCCCCGAGGGGGAGGGCGGCTGGACCCTGCACGCCAGCGGCGGGCGGGTGCTGTCCGCCGCGGCCGTCGTCGTCGCCACCGGCTTCAACCACACGCCCGCACTGCCCGACTGGCCGGGCCTCGACGCGTACGACGGCCGGCTGCTGCACGCCGCCGACTACCGCAATCCCCAGCCGTACGCCGGCCAGGACGTCCTCGTCGTCGGCGTCGGCAACACGGGCGCCGAGATAGCCGTCGACCTCGCCGAGGGCGGGGCGGCGCGAGTCCGGATCGCCGTGCGCACCGCCCCGCACATCGTGCGCCGCTCCACCGCCGGCTGGCCGGCCCAGCGCACCGGGATCCTCGTCCGCCGGCTGCCCGTGCGGCTCGTGGACCGGCTGGGCACGCTCGTCGCCAGGGCGTCGGTCCCGGACCTGTCGGCGTACGGGCTCCCGCGCCCCACCACCGGCCTGTACAGCAGGGTGAAGCAGGGGTCGATCCCGGTCCAGGACGTCGGCCTGATCGACGCGGTCCGCAGCGGCAGGGTGGAGCCGGTGGCCGCCGTCGACTCCTTCGACGGCGCCGAGGTGGTGCTGGCGGACGGCTCGCGGATCACCCCGGACGCGGTGATCGCGGCCACCGGGTACCGCCGCGCACTGGAGGGGCTGGTCGGCCACCTCGGAGTGCTGGATGGGCGGGGCCGGCCCCGTACGCACGGCGCCCATACCCCCGAGCAGGCCCGCGGGCTGTATTTCACCGGCTTCACCAACCCCATCAGCGGGATGTTCCGGGAGATGGCCCTGGACGCGGAGAAGATCGCCAAGGCGGTGGCCCGGCAGGCGGCCCGCGGGAGCGCCTGACGGACGGCTCGACCGCCGTACCGCCCACCGCAGGCCGCCCACCGGACGGCCGGACGGCCGGACCGCCGGACGGCCGGACCGCCGGAGGGCCGGACCGCCGGAGGGCCGGACCGCCGGAGGGCCGGACCGCCGGAGGGCCGTCCACCCGCCGATCGCCCACCCTCAAGCCCTCAGACGCCCGCGCCCTCAGGCCGCCCGTCCGACGGGCGACCGGGTCGGCGATCTAGGCCGGAACGGCACTCTGGACCCGCCCCGAGGGTTTCTGCCACCGTTCCACACATCACCTCCACCAGCTTTCCTGCGCAGCCCTGTTCCTGACGGCACGTCAGTTCAGTAATCTGACTACACGTCAGTTATTGAGTTCCATCGAGGTTCATCGAGCAGGAGCGGGCGGAACGATGCTTGGATCTACTCACGGCACCCTCACCACCGACTTCCGCGCACGTGTCGAGGCCTGCGGGGAGTCCCCCAGGACGGCCGTCCACTCGTCGGCGGCGCCCTCCGCCGACGACGCGGTCGCCATGGACGTCAGCGGACGGCCGCTGCACGCCGACGTACCCGACCTGGACCGGTTCTTCCGGCCCGAGTCCGTGGCCGTCATCGGCGCCTCCGACACCGAGGGCAGACCGAACACCGGCATCACCCGCCAGCTCATCGCCTGGGCGGAGCGCGTCGGCGCCCGGATCCACCCCGTGCACCCCACCCGCCCCACCGTCTTCGGACGGGCCTGCCACGCCTCCGTGGCCGACCTTCCCGAGCAGGTGGACCTCGCCGTCCTCCTCGTCGCCGACCCGCTTCCCGTCATCGAGGAACTGGCGGAAACCAAGGTGAAGTTCGCCGTCGTCTTCGCCTCCGGCTTCGCCGAGACCGGCGACGCGGGCGCCGCCGCCCAGGCCCGGCTCGGCGCCGCCGTCGAGCGCTCGGGCCTGCGCCTGCTCGGCCCGAACACCAACCTCAACGCCTTCGAGAGGTTTCGCGACGACCTCGACGGACCGGCCATCGCACTGATCACCCAGTCCGGCCATCAGGGCCGGCCCGTCTACACCCTCCAGGAGCTCGGCATCCGGCTCTCCCACTGGGCGCCGACGGGCAACGAGGCGGACCTGGAGACCTCCGACTTCATCTCCTACTTCGCCGAGCAGCCCGAGGTCGGGGCCATCGCCTGCTACGTGGAGGGCCTCAAGGACGGCCGGTCCTTCCTGCTCGCCGCCGACCGGGCCGCGCGCAACGGGGTCCCGGTCGTCGCCGTCAAGGTGGGCCGCACCGAGACCGGAGCCCGCATGGCCGCCTCCCACACCGGGAAGCTGACGGGCGCCGACACCGTCGTGGACGCCGCCATGCGCCAGTTCGGCGTGATCCGCGTCGACGGGCTCGACGAGCTCCAGGACACCGCCGCCCTGCTCGCCCGGGCGCGCAGGCCCCAGGCCGACGGAGTCGTCGTGTACTCCATCTCCGGCGGCACCGGCGCGCACTTCTCGGACCTGGCCACAGAGGCGGGCCTGACCCTGCCCACCCTCGCGCAGGCCAAGCAGGACGAGCTCCACCAGTGGATCCCCGAGTACCTGAACGTCGCCAACCCCGTCGACAACGGCGGCCACCCGGTCGGCGACTGGCGCGGCCGCAAGATCATCGACGCGCTCCTCGCCGATCCGTCGGTAGGGGTCCTCATCTGCCCGATCACCGGCCCCTTCCCCCCGATGAGCGACCGACTCGCCCAGGACCTGGTGGACGCGGCGGAAGCCACGGACAAGCTCGTCTGCGTGATCTGGGGCTCCCCGGTCGGCACCGAGGACGCCTACCGCACCACCCTCCTCGGCTCCTCCCGCGTCGCCACCTTCCGCACCTTCGGCAACTGCATCACCGCCGTCCGCGCCTACCTAGGCCACCACCGCTTCACCGCCGGATACCGCTCCCCCTTCACGGACGCACCCCGCACGCCCTCACCCTCGTACCGCAAGGCGCAGGCCCTCATGCGGCCGGGCCAGCAGCTCAGCGAGCACGCGGCGAAGCAGCTCCTGCGCGCCTACGGGATACGGGTCCCCCGCGAGCAGCTGGTGACGAGCGCGGCGGCCGCGGTCCGGGCGGCCGGCCTGGTCGGCTACCCGGTGGTGATGAAGGCCTCGGGCCCGCAACTGGGCCACAAGACGGAACTCGGCCTGGTGAAGGTCGGGCTGACCTCCGCGAGCCAGATCCGCGACGCGTACCGGGAGCTCACCGACATCGCCCGCTACGAGAACGTCCCCCTGGACGGCATCCTCGTCTGCCAGATGGTCGAACGCGGCGTGGAGATGGTCGTCGGCGTCACCCAGGACGACCTCTTCGGCCCCACCGTCACCGTCGGGCTGGGCGGCGTCCTCGTCGAGGTCCTGCACGACGCGGCGGTCCGCGTCCCGCCGTTCGGGGAGGACCAGGCCCGCGCGATGCTCACGGAACTGCGCGGCCATGCCCTCCTGGAGGGCGTACGGGGAGCACCCCCGGCCGACGTGGACGCCCTGGTGGAGGTCATCCTGCGGATCCAGCGCATGGCACTGGAACTCGGCGACGAGCTCTCCGAGCTGGACATCAACCCCCTGATGGTCCTGCCCCGCGGCCAGGGGGCGGTGGCCCTGGACGCCCTCGCCATCTGCCGCTGATCCACGGACTCCGGTCCCGCCGGCGTTCGAGGCGCGGGGCCCGGGCAGCGCCCCCGGCAACGGCGCCGCACCCGTGCCCCGGCACCGGCCGGCCCACCACGAACGGAAGCGACCCATGACCCGCGCCCGCGAGGACGAAGTCCTGCACCGCACCGACAACGGCGTCTCCTGGATCACCCTCAACCGCCCCGAGGCCATGAACGCCGTCACCTGGGCCCAGCGCGAACGCGTCATCACGCTGCTCGCCGAGGCCTCCGCCGACCCGGCGGTCCGCGCCGTCGTCGTCACCGCCACCGGCAAGGGCTTCTGCGCGGGCGCCGACCTGCGCGGCGCGCCCGCCCCCGCGGGCGACCGCGTCGCCGGGGACGTGGCCCGCATGATCCGCCTGGGCGCGCAGCGCCTGATCACCGCCGTCCTCGACTGCGAGAAGCCGGTCGTCGCCGCCGTCAACGGCACGGCCGCCGGCATAGGCGCCCACCTCGCCCTCGCCTGCGACCTCGTGATCGCCGCCGAACCGGCCCGCTTCATCGAGGTGTTCGTCCGCCGCGGGCTAGTCCCCGACGGCGGCGGCGCGTACCTGCTCCCCCGCCTCGTCGGCCCGCAGAAGGCCAAGGAGCTGATGTTCTTCGGCGACGCCGTCCCGGCGGCCGAGGCCGAGCGCCTCGGCCTGGTCAACAAGGTGGTCCCGGCCGAGGAGCTGGAGGAGACCGCCCGCGCGTGGGCCGAGCGGCTCGCCCAGGGGCCCACCCGCGCCCTCGCGCTGACGAAGCAACTCGTCAACGCCTCCCTGGACGGTGACCGGGCGGCCGCGCTGGCCGCCGAGGCCACCGCTCAGGAGATCAACATGAGCACGGCCGACGCGAACGAGGGCGTGGCGAGCTTCGTGGAGCGCCGCACGCCGAAGTACCTGGGCCGCTGACCGTGCTCCGGCGGCTCACATCTGCGGGTCGGGCTTGAGCAGCGCGAACACCGCACCGGCCGGGTCCGAGGCCCACGCGATCCGGCCGACCTCGGGCACGTCGGCCGCCGGCATCAGGACGGCGCCGCCCTTCCTCTCGATCGCCGAGACGGTGGCGTCCACGTCCGTCACGTGGAAGTACGGCACCCAGCGGGGCACCATGCTCGATCCTCCGCCCACGCCCTCACCCTGTTCGGCGACCCCTCCGAAGGAGGTGTCCTGCTGGTCGCCCTCGGCGGTGCTCAGCACCCGGTACGTCATCCCGGGCGCCTCCATCTCGGAGTGCCGCCAGCCGAAGAGTCCGGAGTAGAAGGCGATGGCCGCCATCGGGTCGGGTACGTGGAGCTCCGCCCACACCAGCGAGTTCTCGGCGGAGGTCAGCTGCAGACCACCGGTCTTCCCGGGCTGCCAGCAGGCGAACTCGGCGCCCTGCGGGTCGGTGAACTGCGCCAGCCAGCCCTCGCCCATGACGTCCATGGGCTCCAGCCGGACCGTGCCGCCCCCGGCCCTCACGCCTTCGGTGGTGGCCTGGATGTCGGGGCTCATGAAGTGCACCATCCAGGCGGACCGGGCCCCCTCCTCGGTGAGCGGCCCGATCGCGGCGACGGTCTTCCCGCCCACGTGGAAGAAGCCGTACCCGCCCGCCTCGGGCCCTGCGGAGACGAAGTCCCAGCCGAAGACGGCTCCGTAGAACACGGCGGCCGCCCCGGTGTCGGGGCTGCCGAGGTCGAGCCAGTTGGGTGATCCGGTACGGAAGTCGGTGCCGAGCATGCGTGGGTCCTCCCGGGGGTACGGCGGCGCTACGAGGTCGCTGCCACGATGCCGAGCCCCCGCCCCGACCCGGGCGTACGGCCCGGCGCAGGCGGGACGGTTCACCCGTCCGGCGCAGCGAGCGGGCTCGCCGCAGCCCCGGGCCGCCGAACCCCACGCCGCCGGCCCCGCGCCGGCTTCCGGCGCGGCTGCCTGCCGTCCATCGCCCGGCTTGTCCAGCTCGCGGCGCACTTCCTCGTCCCGCACCTCCCCACCGCGCACCTCCTCGGCCCGCCCCTTCCCGCCCGCCCCTTCCCGCACGTCACGGTGCCGCCTCAGCCGCCCCCGCCCCTTCCTATCTGACGAACCGTCAGGTTCAATCGTCGGTGTGATGGGACACGCAGGGATGGCGGCCACCGTCGTCCGATACCTCAGGTCAGTCGGCTCCCCCACCTCGGCCTCGGCAGAGCGGGAACCCGAGTCCGTCGACGCCCTGCCGCGTCCCGATCTGCGCGCCGTCGGCGAGGACGAGCGCGCGCCGGTCTCCCCCGCCGAGTTCCGGGCCGTGCTCGGAAACTTCGCGAGCGGGGTCACCGTCATCACCGCGCCGGCCGGGGAGGACGAGCACGGACCGGCTGGCTTCGCCTGCCAGTCCTTCGCCTCGCTGTCCCTCGACCCGCCCCTGGTCACCTTCATGGTGGCCCGTACGTCGACCACCTGGCCGCGGATCGCCCGCGCCGGGGTGTTCTGCGTCAACATCCTCGGCGCCGAACAGGGTGAGCTGTGCCGGTCCTTCGCCGTCAGCGGCGCGGACAAGTTCTCCGGGGTGACCCACACCCCCGCCCCCGTCACCGGATCCCCGCAGCTCGACGCCGTGCCCGCCTGGATCGACTGCCGGATCCAGGCCGTCCACACCGGCGGCGACCACCTCATCGTCGTCGGCCGGGTCGTGGCCATGGGCGCGGCCGGCGAGGGCGAACCGCTGCTCTTCCACAAGGGCCGGTTCGGCCGGTTCGGCCGAAGCGGCGACTGACGCGAGGGCCCCGTACACGAACGCCGGCGGGGCTGAGAAC